>DATLUW010000853.1:0-2393 GCA_035577825.1 Actinomycetota bacterium
GGTACGACCCAGGTCGATATCTCGGCCTCGGTCGGCGCCATCACCGCCTCGACGATCACCATCAACATCACCGTGAATGCCACGGCGAGGCTCGACAACCTGACGCTCAGCGGCATCCAGGTCCAGGCCGTCGAAGGCGGGACCCTGCCGGTGTCGGGAAACATGCTGCGCACCTCGGCGAACCCGGGCACCGCGACCATCGTCGGCGTGAGCAATGACGTGACGAACTTTGGGTCGCTGTCCCAGGCGCTCGGCGCGCTGCGGCTCTTCGTCGTGCTCCCCGGCCAGTCGCTCACCGACGGCGCCACGGTCGCCTCGAGCGGCATCGCCGGCGTCGCCCCGAACCAGGCGGCGGGCGTCGCGTTCAACCTCGTCGAGCTGGTCGCCGCCGACCGCGAGTTCAACGTCGCGACCACGTACGGTGGCGCGAAGACCATGGCCTACTCGGGTGCCGGCGGCAGCCCGAGTTACACCACCAGCGTGAGCTTCACGAACGGCCACTCCACGACGTCGCTGGCGACCACGCTGCGCAAGGCCGAGCTGGTCGCCCTGTCCGCGACCTCGGCCACCTCGCCCGCGATCGCCACCGGCCAGCCGAGCGCGAGCTTCACCGTCGATCCCGGTCCGGCGGCCAAGCTGCAGATCCTGCTGCCCGGCGAGACCGCCGCGCCCGGCACCGCCAGCGGCAAGACCGGCACGCCCTCGGCCCAGACCTCGGGCGTCGCCATCCTCAACAACGTGCGCGTCAACGCCGTCGATGCCGACTGGAACGTGATCAGCAGCGCCGCGGCGGACGTGGCGATCAGCAGCTCCGACGTCGCGGCCTCGATCGCCGACGACAACGGCGCCGCGGACGGCAACGTCACGCTCGCCGCCGGCTCCGGCACGGAGTCGAGCTTCACGTTCGGGACCGGCGGCGGCTCGCAGACCGTCACCGCCACCGATGCCGCCGCCGCGCTCGGCGCCGGCACCAGCGCCGTCGTGGCCGTGAACAAGCCGGCGTCGGCCACGGGCCTCGTCTCCTCGCAGAATCCCGCCGTCTTCGGACAGTCGGTCACGTTCACGGCCACGGTCACCGGTGGCGTCGGCACGCCCACGGGGACGGTCGACTTCAAGGACGGCGCGACCGTGATCGGCAGCGGCGTCGCGCTCGACGGCTCCGGTGTCGCCCAGTTCACGCCGGCCTCCCTGACGGTGGCCACGCACACGATCAGCGCCGTCTACAGCGGCGACGCGAACCACGGCGCCAGCACCTCCGCCAATCTCTCGCAGGTCGTCGGCAAGGCGGGCACGGCCACCGCGCTCGGCTCCTCGCTCAATCCGTCCTGCAATGGCCAGTCGGTGATGTTCACGGCCACGGTCACCGCCGTCGCCCCCGGATCGGGCGTGCCCACCGGCAACGTCGACTTCAAGGACGGCTCGAACGTGATCGGCAGCAACGTTCCGCTCAACGCGTCGGGCGTCGCGACGTTCTCCACCTCGTCGCTCTCGTCGGCCAACCACAACATGACCGCCGTCTACAAGGGGAGCGGCAGCTTCAACACCAGCACGTCGCCCGCGCTGGTCCAGGCCGTCAAGGCCAAGCCCACCGCCAGCGTGTCCGGCTCGACGGCGATCTGCCCCGGAAGCTCCGCCTCGATCCAGGCCGCCCTTGGCGGCACGAGCCCCTGGACCGTGACCTGGTCCGACGGCTTCGTCCAGAGCGGCGTCGTCTCGAGCCCCGCGAGCCGCTCGGTGAGCCCCGCGGCGACGACGGTCTACACCGTGACCAACGTCGCCGATGCCAACTGCTCCAACGCCGGCTCGGGCAGCGCCACCGTGACGGTGAACGCGCTTCCCGCCATCTCCGGCCAGCCGACCGCCAAGAGCGTCTGCGAGGGCACCACGGCGACGTTCTCGGTCGTGGCCTCCGGCACGAGCATCACCTACCACTGGCGGAAGGACGGCGTGAACCTCGTGAACGGCGGCCACGTCTCCGGCGCCACGAGCGCCACGCTGACGATCAGCTCCGCGGCGGCCGCGGATGTCGGCGCGTACGACGTCGTGGTGAGCGGCACCTGCCCGCCGGCCCAGACCTCCGGCGCGGCGAGCCTGACCGTCAACCCGCGCCCGGACGCGACCATCGCCGCGCTCGCCAAGGTGTGCGTCGGGTCGGCCGGCAACGTGGCCTCTGTCACCGACGCCGGCCCAGGCGCCAGCTATGCCTGGAGCATCAGCAACGGCACCATCACCGGCGGCGCCGGGACCCCGAGCATCACCTATTCGGCCGCCGCGAGCGGCAACTCGCTGACGCTCAACGTGACGGTGACGAGCGTGAACGGCTGCGGCACCTCGGGCAGCAAGTCCGTCACCCTCTCGACCGGCGACGTCGTCATCGAGGCCTGGAAGAACAC
>DATLUW010000854.1:0-5062 GCA_035577825.1 Actinomycetota bacterium
TCTTGAGTCCGCCGACGAATCTCGTTGAAGATCGAACAGCAGGGCTCGGACCTCCGAGAGGGACTTCCGGATCTCGGATTTGGACGCCGCGAGGGCCTCGATGGCCGCCTTCGGGTCCTCCTTGATGAGGTTCTCCATGGCCTCGAGCTCGAGGACCGCGGTCGTCACGGCCTGCGTCAGGCCATCGTGGAGCTCGTCGGCCCACCGGGTTCGTTCCTTGGTCATCATCGTGTCGACCGCGCTGCGGCGGGACTCGATGACGGCCCGCGCGCCGGCTGCGAGCTGTGCCACGGACCGAAGAGCGGGGTTCGACAGGCCCGGCCCCCGGCGCCACCCGGCGACCAGCGCCTCCTGGGGCCGCTGCTCGCGGCTGAACGCGGCGCTCAGGTGGTGGCTGGTCGCCCCCAGCACGGTGCCGAGCTGGCGCGCGGTGGCCTCGTCGACCGGCCCGTAGACCGGGAGCGAACGCAGCGTGTCGCGGATCTCGCGCGGGATGCGCCGGGGCCACCCGGTCGCGGTCTCGGACACCACCTCGACGTCGCCCGCGCGTTCGACCAGGTGGTAGATCTCGTCGGCCTCGAGGGCCTGCCGGAGCTCACGGAGGAGGTCGTTCGCCGTGCTGGCCGGGTTCTCGAGGATCCGGCGGGTCGCGTCGGCGCACCGTTCGATCACGGCCAGCTCGCGGGCGGCGCGCTCCGCGGTGGCGAGCTCGGGCTGCGCGCCCACCGCCCCGATCATCGCGAGGTGGGGGAGCGCGCTCGTCATCCAGTTCGCTTCAAGATGCGCCGTCGAGGAGTCGAGCACGATGCGGCTGTCGCCGTCAGCGACGAGCACCGCGAGGCTCGAGCACCCGAGCGCAGCGAGCCGTGGCCCGATCCCCGGGACGTCGTGGGCGTCGGCGAACCGGATCCCGTCGCCCACGGGCCCCAGCAGGGATGGGTCGAGCACCGCGTGCCACGGCCGGGTGGGCCCGCCGCGGGCGACCAGCTCCCAGCCGACGCCGTTCGGGGCGAAGAGCGAACCCGTCTCGAACCCGGTGTCGCGGGCGAGCGCGACGAGCACGCCCGCGAGGCCGGGGATGCCCGATCCCTCCCACAGCCCGGCCTGGTCGGGCGTCAGGGGTTCGGTCACCTCGTCCGCGGGCGCCGCCTCCGCCGAGGGCGCGGGCCGCGGCGTCTGCACGCCGCCCGCCGATGCGACCAGCGACGAGGCCATGGCGCGCAGGATCTCAATGGCGCGCTCGGGTGTCTCCTGCGTGGTGCGGGCGAACACGGTGTCGCCGGAGGCCACCCGGACGAGCAGCCAAGTCGGGTCGGAGCCGTCGAGCACGTCGTCGAGGCGAGCGGGCAGCGGGGGCCCGTCGGGGGCCGCCCACCAGGTGACCTGCCGGGCCTCGCCCATGCCGATGGCCACCCCGACCGCGTCGAGGCGCAGGCGTTCGGCCAGGCGCCGGCAGTCGTCGGCGACCGACGACGCTGCCCGCGTGGCGGGCGAATCGCTCACCAGGTCCATCCTCCCTCCGGAGGTCGTGCGAACGGGATCCTTCGACGCGACCACGCTGCCGCCGCGTCCCCTGCCCCTGGGAACCCGCTGCGCTCGATGCGGTCCGGCGCCGTCCGGTCCGCGGCCTCCGTCGTTCGGTGGGTCAAGTATCCCCCCGCCGTCGAACGGAACGCAAACGAGCCCGGAGCCGGAGTCGCTGAACCGGGCGTAGCGGGGAATTCTCTCCCGCGATACCGGGGGGGTTCAAGCATCCGTCCCCAATCCGTCGAACCGGCCGGGGCACGGGGATTCCCGCGCCCGTCGCCCGAACAGGCCACAGCGAACTGACCCGTTGGGCCTAGGAAGAGCATCGGGACGAAGACCGACTCGCTTGAGCCCGCGGCCGGGGCGGTCGGGACTCCGGTCAGGACTCCTGCGGAGGGGACTCGGCGCCCTCGCCGCCGGCCGGATCTGGCGTGGCGACGACGGCCGCCTTCGTGCCGGTCGCGCGGTCGACGATCTGAGCGACGTCGAGCACCTGCAACTCCCCGCCCTTCGCCTTCGCGCCGTCGTCGAGCATGATCAGGCAGTACGGGCATGCCACGCCGAGCGTGTCGGCGCCCGTCGAGATTGCCTCCTCGGTGCGTTCGTTGTTGATGCGCTTGCCGAGGTGCTCCTCCATCCACATCCGCGAGCCGCCGGCGCCGCAGCAGAACCCCCGCTCCTTGTGCCGCGTCATCTCGACGGTCTTCAGGCCGGGAACCGAATCGAGCACCTGGCGCGGCGCGTCGTACACGTCGTTGTGCCGCCCGAGGTAGCAGGGGTCGTGGTAGGTGAGCATCCCCTGAACTTCTTCGGTCGGCTTGAGCTTCCCGTCCTCGATCAGCTTCGCGAACAGCTGCGTGTGGTGGATCACCTCGTAGTTCCCGCCGTACTGGGGGTACTCGTTCCGCAGCGTGTTGAAGCAGTGCGGGCAGTTCACGACGACCTTCTGCACCTTCTTGGAGTTGAGGGTCTCGACGTTCTGCTCCGCGAGCATCTGGAACAGGTACTCGTTGCCGGCGCGCCTGGCTGGGTCGCCGGTGCAGAGCTCCCGGGGGCCGAGGATCGCGTACTTGACGCCGGCGCGGTTCAGCACGCGGGCGACCGATTGCGTGATCTTCCGGGCGCGCTCGTCGAACGAGCCCGCGCACCCCACCCAGTAGAGGTACTCGGGCGCGGTGCCGTTCACCTGCGGGACCTCGAACTCCAGCCCGTTCGCCCAGTCGGCCCGCGAGCCCTGCTGCATGCCCCACGGGTTGTTCGAGTTCTCGATGTTCCGGAGCAGGGTGCCGGCCTCGGTGGGGAAGCGGGACTCGGCCATCACGAGGTTCCGGCGCATGTCCACGATGTGGTCGATGTGCTCGATGTTCACTGGGCACTCCTGCATGCACGCGCCGCAGGTGACGCAGTCCCACACGACCTCGTCGTCGATGACGTCCGGGTTCAGCGGGACGGGCTCGTGCTCGGTGCCGTTCCCTTGCGCCGCAAGGATCTTGGGGCCCTCCTCGAACAGGTGGTCGCGGAGGTTCATGATCAGCAGCTTCGGCGAGAGCGGCTTGCCGGTGTTCCATGCGGGGCAGACGTTCTGGCACCGGCCACACTCGGTGCACGTGTACAGGTCGAGGTTCTGCTTCCAGGTGAGGTCCTTGAGGGAAGCAGCGCCGAGGACCGGCATCTCGTCCGAGGTCTCGAGCGCCTCCATGTCGATCTTCAGCGGGCGCAGGGTGCCGCGGGGCTTGGTGTTCGTGAAGAACACGTTGATCGCGCTCGTGATGATGTGGAGGTGCTTCGAGTACGGGATGTACACGAGGAACCCGAGGATCAACACGACGTGCGCCCAGATGAAGACGTAGTTGAGCGTCTCGAGCGAACTCGCGGACATGCCGCTCCAGATGTTCGAGAGCGGGTTGGAGATGAAGTACGCCGAGGCGTTGGGGACGCCGCCGGCCGCGATGGCGGTCGACTGGATCCCGAACAGGGTGACGATGATCGCGAAGATCAGAATGAGGATGTAGTACGCCTCGCGCAGATGCGAGCCCTTCAACCGGTCGGGGTGCTGGATCGCCCGGATGTAGACGGCGATCGCGAGCCCGACCAGCACCAGGAACGCGAACAGGTCCTGCACGAAGTGCAGCCACGCGGAGTCGCCGATCCACGGGAGCGTCCACCCGCGGCTCACGATCGACCCGAGCGCCTCGAGGATCGTGGTCAACAGGACCAGGAACCCCCAGAAGATGAACGCATGCATGAACCCGGGCAGCGCGCGCTGGAAGATCTTCCGCTGGCCGAGGACGACCGTCGCCTCGAGCCCGACGCGCTTGGGGACGTCGTCGAACCGGTTCACGGGTTGCCCGACGCGGACCAGCCGGTACAACAGCCACCCGCGCCGCAGGAAGATCACGGCGGTTGCAACGAGCACGACGACGAGGACGATGGTCCCGACCACTGGCGTCTCCTCGAGGTGAGTCAGGCGAGTCTAGGTTGGGCTTGCCTCGAGCCGCATCCTACCCGCCGGTAGGTTCCGCCACACACGCTGCGGGACCGTGTAGGGCTTCTTCATGAGGTCCTGCTCGCCGCGACGGCCGACCCGGAGAGGGCCACCAGGAGCGCGACGAGCGAACGTGCGAACGAGCTGCGGGCGGACATCGAAACCTCCCTTGAGGTTGGAAGTCACGGGTTGCACCACCCCGGGTTCCCTCGAATCAAGGCAAGCAACGGAGACGGTGGCGGGATCCGGGATCACCCTCAGTTCGAGCGGATCGAACCCCACGCGTGCCTATCGATGCAGGAAAGTTGACAGGAATAGACTCAGGGTTCTACTTTGTTCCAACCTCAGGAGTGAGTTTTCGACAGGAGGACATTCGTATGGCACGAGCAGTGGGAATCGACCTCGGCACCACGAACTCCGTGGTCGCGGTGCTAGAGGGCGGGGAGCCGACGGTCATCCCCAACGCGGAGGGTCACCGGACCACTCCGAGCGTCGTCGGGTTCTCCAAGAACGGGGAGATCCTGGTCGGCGAGGTGGCCAAGCGCCAGGCCATCACCAACCCCGACCGCACGGTCCGGTCGATCAAGCGCCACATGGGCGAGAAGGACTGGTCCGTCGACGTCGACGGCAAGAAGTGGACCCCGCAGGAGGTCTCGGCGCAGATCCTCGCGAAGCTCAAGCGTGACGCGGAGGCCTACGTCGGCGACAAGGTGACGCAGGCGGTCGTGACGGTCCCCGCGTACTTCGACGACTCGCAGCGCCAGGCCACCAAGGAGGCCGGGCAGATCGCGGGCCTCGAGGTGCTCCGGATCATCAACGAGCCCACCGCGGCCGCCCTGGCCTACGGGCTCGACAAGGGAACGGCGGACGAGACCGTGCTGGTGTTCGACCTCGGCGGTGGCACGTTCGACGTGTCGCTCCTCGAGATCGGGGAGGGCGTGTTCGAGGTCAAGGCGACCCACGGCGACACCCATCTGGGCGGCGACGACTGGGACCAGCGGGTGATCGACTGGATGGTCGCCGAGTTCAAGAAGGCGAACGCGGTCGACA
>DATLUW010000855.1:0-6410 GCA_035577825.1 Actinomycetota bacterium
TACGGCCTTTCGCTGGGAATCCTGACGAAGGACGTCATGCGCGGGCTCGAGATCGCCGAGCGCATCCCGAGCGGGATCGTCCACATCAACGACCAGACGGTGGCCGACGAGGTCGTGAACCCGTTCGGCGGCGTGCGGTCCTCGGGGCCGGGCGCCCGCCTCGGCGGGCCGCAGGCGAACATCGACGCGTTCACGCAGATCCAGTGGGTGACCATGCGGGGCGACCTGCCGGACTACCCGTTCTAGGCGAGCGCTCCGGCACACCGCATGCGGACGCAGGTCGGGATCGTCGGCGCCGGGCCGGCGGGCCTCGTCCTGTCGCACCTGCTGGCCGCGGCCGGCATCGAGTCGGTGGTGCTCGAGGCGCGGAGCCGCGAGTACGTCGAGCAGCGCGTCCGGGCCGGCGTGCTGGAACAGGGAACCGTTGAGCTGCTCCGCGACGCGGGGCTGGCCGGCCGGCTCGACCGCGAGGCCATCGTCGACCACGGCATCGGGCTCCGGTTCGACGGGCGCCACCACCGGGTGCCGCTGACCGACCTCACCGGGAAGAGCATCTTCATCTACGGCCAGCAGGAGCTCGTGAAGGACCTCATCGCCGCGCGCCTCGAGTCCGGCGGGGAGATCCGGTTCGAGGTGTCGGATGTGCGGCTCGAAGGCGTCGAGTCGGCGGAGCCGTCCATCGGGTTCACCGACGGCGGGAACGAGGACCGCATCGACTGCGACTGGATCGCGGGGTGCGACGGGTTCCACGGGGTGAGCCGCTCGGCGATCCCGGCCGCCGAGCGGACGGAGTACGACCACGCGTACCCGTTCGCGTGGCTGGGCATCCTGGCGCAGGCCCGGCCCACGAGCCGCGAGGTGACCTACGCGCGGCACGACCGGGGGTTCGCGCTCCAGAGCTTCCGGTCGCCCGAGATCAGCCGCCTGTACCTGCAGGTCGAACCCGACGAGGACCTCGCCGCCTGGCCGGACGAACGGATCTGGCAGGAGCTGCGGATCCGGCTCGCGACCGACGACGGGTGGGAGCTGTCGGAGGGGCCGGTCCTCGAACGGGGCGTCTCAGCGATGCGGAGCTTCGTGGTCGAGCCGATGCAGCACGGCCGGCTGTTCCTGGCAGGGGACGCGGCGCACATCGTGCCGGCGACCGGGGCGAAGGGGTTGAACCTCGCGGTCGCGGACGTCCGCGTGCTCGCCGCGGGGCTGGGCGAGTGGTACGCGTCGGGGTCGGAGGCGGTGCTCGACGACTACACGCGGCGCTGCATCCGCCGGGTGTGGCGGGCGCAGGAGTTCTCGGCCTGGCTGTCCGGCATGCTCCACCGCATGCCCGGGGAAACGGCGTTCGAGCGGCGGCTGCAGCTGTCGCGGCTCGAGTGGATCACGAGCATGGAGTCGGCGGCGCGGGCGTTCGCCGAGAACTACGTGGGGCTCCCGTTCGACTGGTGAGGGAGGCGATGCGCGCATGACGATCGGATACCGGGCCGAGGTGGTCGGCAGCCTGCTCCGGCCCGACGAGCTCAAGGAGGCGTGGGGCCGGCTGGAGCGCGGCGAGATCACCGCGGAGGAGCTGTCCGAGACGCAGGACCGCGGCGCCCTGCAGGCCATCGCGGTCCAGCAGGAGGCCGGGCTCGACGTGCTCACCGACGGCGAGGTCCGGCGGCGGTTCTGGTTCGATCCCCTGACCGCGACGTTGGGATACGACGAGCACGAGTCTGCCCCGGTCCCCTTCACCTCGGGTGGGAAGCGCCCGGACGAGCCGCCGCCCCGGCTGCCCGTCGTCACCGAACGGCTGCGGATCGTCGAGAACCTCCCGCTGCGGGAGTTCTCATTCGTGCGGGCCAACGCGCGAACGCCGACCAAGACCACCATCGCCGGCATGACGTACGCCAGCGTGCTGTGGGTGCCGGGCATCTCCGACAACGGCGCGTACGCCGACCGCGACGAGTACATGGCCGATGTGATCCGGCTGATGCGCGAGGTCCTCGCGGCGGTCGTCGACGCCGGGACGAACTACGTCCAGCTCGACTCGCCGCGGTACACCCACATGGTGAGCCCCGAAGGGCGCGCCAACCTCGAGAAGGTCGGCCTCGACGTCTCGACCTGGCTGGCCGAGATGATCGGCCACGACAACGAGCTGATCGACGCCTTCCCGGACGTCACGTTCGCGGTGCACCTGTGCCGGGGGAACCACCGCAGCATGTGGTCGGTCGAGGGCGGCTACGACGACATCGCCGAGCAGCTGTTCGGCGGGCTCCACGTCCGGCGGATCCTCGCGGAGTACGACTCGCCGCGGGCCGGCGACTTCGCGCCGTTGCGGTTCGTCCCGGAGGACACGGTGGTCGTGCTGGGTCTCGTCACGACCAAGGAGCCGGAGCTCGAGGACGCCGACGAGCTGAAGCGGCGGATCGAGGAGGCGTCGCGGTTCGTCCCGCTCGAACGACTGGCGCTCAGCCCCCAGTGCGGGTTCGCCTCGACGATGCCGGGGAACCTGGTCACGTTCGACGATCAGCGGCGGAAGCTCGACCTGGTGGCGTCGGTCGCCCGGGACGTCTGGGGCTGACCCGGGACTCAGGCCTCGCCGAGGAACTCCGCCGCGACGCGCTTCGGCACGACCATCCGCCATGCGTCGATCACGAGCTCGCGCAGCTCATCGACGTCGATCGCCTCGAGGTGCCCGACCACCCAGTGGTAGCGGAGGTCGGCCGTCCCCGGCATCTCGAACTTGTCCGGCTCGGCCGCGCACAGGGCCTCGCGTTCGTCCTTGGGGAACGCGAACCCCATCTCCCGCTCGTCCCGCGAGAACGCGATGTACACGTACTGCCCGACCTTGAACTTCACCCGGTCCCGGATGAGGGCCTCGTACGACCTGGGCAGGTCGGCCGCGAGCCGGCGCACGTCGTCGATCGTCGACATGGTGCTTCGACGCTACGCCCCCGGGGTGACACGGACCGGCGGCGGTAGGCTCTCTCGCAATCCATGGCGCGCATCGTCGACCTCACGCACCCGTTCGGCGACGGCACGATCACGTACCCGGGCCTGCCGGGGCCGGTCGTTTCCGAGCACCTCAGCCGGGAGGCCTCCCGCGAGCGGTACGCCCCGGGGACGGAGTTCCTGATCGGCCGGATCGACATGGTGGGGAACACGGGCACGTACCTCGACACGCCGTTCCACCGGTACCCGGACGGGACCGACCTCGCGACGACCCCCCTCGAGCGGATGGTCGAGCTCGATGGCCTGGTCGTCGACGCGACCGGGCGGCCGAGCGCGGACGTCGACCTGTTCGAGGGCGTCGGCGTGGCGGGGCGCGCCGTCCTGGTCCGGACCGGCTGGTCGCGGAACTGGGGCACCGAGGCGTACCTCTCCGGGCACCCGTTCCTCACGGCCGCGGCGGCGGAGCTGCTGGCCGCGCGGCACGCCGCGCTCGTCGGGATCGACTCGCTGAACATCGACTCGACCGAGACCGGCGAGCGGCCGGCCCACAGCATGCTGCTGGCGGCGGCGATCCCGATCGTCGAACACCTCACGGGGCTCGAGGAGCTGCCGCCGGAGGGGTTCCGGTTCAGCGCGGCGCCCGCACCGGTCGCCGGGTTCGGCACGTTTCCGGTGCGGGCCTACGCCGTGCTCGACGCCTGACCGGGCGAGGTCAGTCCCGGACCTGGATGTTCCCGCCGTCGATGGCGAACGGGAACCGGTAGGGCGGGTGCGTCGCGCAGAACGTCGCCGTCGCGGCGAGCGACCCCACGCCGAGGAACGTCGTGACGTCGGCCGGCGCGTTCGCACCTTCCCCGTTGTCCGTCACGTGCCACCAAACGCCGAGCCCCACCACCGTCGGGTCGTTCGAGCGCTCGACGACCCCGCCGATCCACGCGTCGTCGCCGATCACCGTGAGACAGGTCACGGGCCCGTTGGCGCCGAACGGCGCCCCGTCCTCGACGTCGCGGTAGTTGAACCACCCGTCTGCCGAACCGTCGCCCCTCACCTTCGCGTTGAACCCGAAGTTCTGCAGCTCGAGCGTCTGCAGCCCGAACACGTCGTGCGCCACCAGGTGGCTGCCGCCGGTCGCCGACGCGCCGTTGCCGGCCGCCGCGGCGGTTCCCCCCGCGGCGAAGATCACCGTTGCGCAGGCCGCGGCGAGCCCGATCCCCGTCCACCGCCGTCGTCGCATCCCATTCCCCCTTCGCATCGCGGTTCTCCGGACGGAGAGACGGTAGGGAGCGAAGCCGGCCCGGTCTTGAACGCCGCGTGCGCGAATGGAACGGTGCGTGCGGGGGTCAGCGATGGGCGGCGCGGTACCGGCCCGGCGTGACGCCGAAGCGCCGCTTGAACTCCCGGGTGAGATGGCTCTGGTCGGCGAACCCCGCCCCGGCCGCGATCGACGCGATCGGCTCGCCGGTCGTCGCCAGCCGCGAGGCGGCCCACTCCAGCCGGAGACGCCGTCCGAGCTGCCCGATGCTCTCGCCATGGTTCGCCCGGAACACCCGCGCGAGGTGCGACGGATGCAGGCCGACCTCGCGGGCGATCACGGAGAGCGGCGGCGGCGCCGACAGGTCCGACGCGAGCAGCTCACGAACGGCGAGGAGGCGCGGCTCCCGGCCGAACGCCTCGCGGCCGCGCGCCGCGGCGGCCCGCAGCTCGAGCGCCAGGCCCTCGAGCGCGAGCGGCGTGAACGCATCGGGGTTCGCCAGCTCGCGGGCGATCTCGTGCGCGAGGACGGCGGCCCGCCAGTCGCGGAAGCACCGGGCGCGATCGGGCAACTCGTTCGATTCCAGCACGACGATGCGCGCACCGCGCTCGCCGAACACGTCCTCGTGGGCCTCCGTCGGCGGCATCTCGATGACGGTGCCGTGGACGGCGTCGTCCTCGGATCGCCGGAACCGCTTCCGCACGGCTCCGTCGGTCACGACCGCGAGGCATCCGTGCGGATGGTGGTGCCAGGACAGGTGCCGGCCCGGGGCGAACACCACCTCGCTGATCGACTGCCCGCCGGCCTGCTGCCGCCGGGCCTCGACGGTTCCGACCTCGACCCCCGTCACGCCCATGCCCGCTCCTCCTCCGCGAAGAGATACGGACAATCGTCCTTCCGGGGGTGGCCGTTCCGGAGTGGTCGCGTGGCTCGCGCGTCGGGTTGAATCGACGGCATGACCCCTTCGACGCACTCGTACGCGATCCTCGGGGCCGGCCGCCAGGGAACCGCGGCCGCATTCGACCTGGTCACGTTCGGCGGGGCCGGATCCGTCACGCTCGCGGACGCCGACGTCGCCGCGGCCGAGAAGGCAGCTTCGCGCGTGAACGAGCTGGCCGGGCGCGACGTCGCGGACAGCACGGCGGTCGACGCGTCCGACGAGAGCGCCCTGCGGGCGTTCCTGGAGCCGGCCGACGCCGCGGTGTCCGCGGTGCCGTACGGCCTCAACCTCGGCGTGACCCGCGCGGCCATCGCGGCCGGGACGCACGTATGCGACCTCGGCGGCAACACCGCGATCGTCCGTCAGCAGCTCGACCTCGACGACGCGGCCAGCGCCGCCGGCGTGTGCGTCGTCCCCGATTGCGGCGAGGCGCCCGGCCTCGCCACCAACCTCGTTGCCTACGCGATCTCGCTGGTGGACGGGGCGACCGACGTCGTGCTGTACGACGGCGGGCTCCCCCAGCGCCCGGTCCCGCCCTGGAGCTACGAGCTCACGTTCTCGGTCGACGGGCTGACGAACGAGTACGACGGCGCGACGACCTGGGTCCGCGAGGGCCGGCCGGTGGAGGTCGACTGCCTCGACCCCGCCGAGTACGAGCTGGTCGACCTCGGCGAGCCGTACGGCACCCTCGAGGCCTTTCCCGGCAACACCTCGTCGACGATGCCGTGGACGCTGGGATTGCGTTCGCTGCGGTCGATGATCCTGCGGTACCCGGGCCACGCCGCGCAGTTCCGGGCGTTCCGCGACCTGGGCCTGTTCGAGCGGGAACCGGTCGACGTGCGGGGCGTCCCCGTCGCGCCGCGCGACCTGTACCACGCGCTCCTGGACCCGAGGGTACGCGCGCCGGAGGGCGTGCGCGACGTCGTCCTCGCCCGCGTCATCGTGACCGCCCCGGGCGCCGAGGCGGTCGTCGGCCTCGAGGTCCTGCCCGACGACCACGGGTTCAACGCCATGGAGCGGTCGACCGGCGGGCACGCCGCGATCGTGGCCCGGATGATGGCCGGGGGCCGCGTCCGCCCCGGCGCGACACCGGTGGAGCTCGCCGTCGACCCCGCGGAAATGGTCGCCGAGGGCAGGCGGCGGGGGTTCCGGATCACCGAGGAGGTCCGCCCCCGGGCCTGAGGCAGGGCTCGTTCCGCTCCCCGCCCCGTATCCTCGAAGGACCGAATCGAGGAGTTCCATGGACGCCGACCACCCACCGTTCCGGCTCGAGACCGACCGGCTGCTGCT
>DATLUW010000856.1:0-15223 GCA_035577825.1 Actinomycetota bacterium
CGAACGCGCGCAAGAAGGCCCGGACGTTCGCCAAGACGCTCACGATCACGTGGGACGGCTCGGACCGACTCGTGCAGTTCCTGTACCGCAACGGGCTGAAGATCTTCTTCAACCGGTTCGTGCTCGCGGTGACGGCGGTGATCTGCGTCCTCGGGTTCGCCGCGTTCGTCGATACCGCGAACTCCCAGCAGTTCGGCCTGGCGGGGCGCTCGCTGGCGTGGGCGTTCGTGCTGCTGCTGGTCCTCGACTACGGGATGGTGTTCGCGCACGAGCTGGGCCACGCGCTGGTGCTCGCGCACCACGGGCGGCACATCAAGACGGCCGGGTTCATGATCTATTTCGGGTCGCCCGCGTTCTTCGTCGAGAGCACCGACGTGCTGCTGCTCGACAAGCCCGTCCGGCTGGCGCAGTCGGCGGCCGGGCCGTTCGCGGACATGATCGTGGCGGCGGCGGCCTCGCTCATCGCGTGGGGATTCCCGGGGTGGGCCTTCTCGGAGACGCTCTACAAGTTCGCGGTCCTCAACTACATCTCGATCCTGATGAACCTCATCCCGCTGCTCGAGCTCGACGGGTACTGGCTGCTGGCGGAGGCCATCGACGTCCCCGACCTCCGGGCGCGGTCGCTGCGGTTCCTGCGCCACGACCTGCTCCACAAGATCCGAACGCGCGAGCACTGGGCGAAGCAGGAGGTCGGGCTCGCCGCCTACGCGATCCTCGGGACGCTGTTCACGGTCTTCTCGTTCTACACGGCGTACTTCTTCTGGCAGACGATCTTCGGCGGGTTGGTGGGCCGCCTGTGGCACGGCGGCATCGTCGCCAAGGTCATCCTCGTCGCGCTGGGGTTGTTCATCCTGGGGCCCATCGTGCGCGGCCTGCTGGGCCTGCTGCGGTCGGTGGGGAAGCAGATCCGGGCCCTGTTCCGGCGGGTGCGGTTCCGGCTGGAGCTCAAGTGGCGGGTGGAGGCGGCGGAGATGATCGACGCGCTGCCGGCGTTCTCGGACATCCCCGAGGACGTGCTGAACGACCTCGCGGGACGCGTCACGCTCCGGCAGTACGCGAAGGGGAGGGCGGTGTTCCGACAGGGGGCCGAGGCGGACGCGTTCTACGTGGTCCGCTCAGGCGAGGTGCAGATCGTCGAAGAGGACCCCTCGACCGGCTCGGCGCGGGTGATGAAGACGCTGCACCGGGGCGAATCCTTCGGCGAGCTCGCGCTGCTGATGGAGACGGACCGCTCGGCGACCGCCCGCGCGTCGACCGACAGCGACCTGTTCGTGGTCGACCGGCCGACGTTCCTCCGCCTGCTGGCCGATATGGCGGTCGTGCCGGAGTTCCAGCCGACGCTCCAGCAGCTGGCGGAGCTCCGCGGCCTGCCTCCGTTCGCCCACCTCGAGGCCGCGCAGCTCCGCGAGCTGCTCGACCGGGGCGAATGGGTGACGTTCGCACCGGGGGACGTGCTGATGAAGCAGGGCGCGGTGGGGGACGACTTCTTCGCGATCTCCTCGGGGCAGGTGAGCATCCAGCGCGACGGCGAGCCGGTCGACACCGCGGGCGCCGGCGAGTACGTCGGGGAGGTGGCGCTGTTGTTCGACGTGCCGCGGACGGCGACCGTGGTCGCCTACACTGCCGTCCGCGCGTTCCGGCTGGACCGGGACGGGTTCGACCGGCTGGTGGCGGCCCGGTTCCGCAAGGGGCTGCTGCAGCCCACGATGAGCGCCGACCGGACGCAGCACCACTAGGAGGGACACGAACCGGTGGACTGCTGGCACTGCAAGCGAACCGCTGTCGGCGTGTGCCGGTTCTGCGGGCGCGGGATCTGCGAGGACCACGTGCAGGTCCACCCGTTCATCCTCGACATGTTCAAGCAGCAGGAGACGACGAAGGTGCTCGTCGTCGAGGACGCGCTGTTCTGCGGGGCCTGCACGCCGCGGCCCGACCCGCTCGACGTTCCCGAGCTGAACTGAAGGCCGACCCCGCCCGGTTCCGAGCGGTTTCGAACCGTGTGACGGGCGTCACATGCCTGGCGTGACCGCGGTCACCTTGAGTTCGTGACGGAGGGCACCGGGCATCCGGTGACGGGCGTCACCGACGCTTCCGGGCCCGAAACGCAGAATGCGGTCATCGAAGTGAACGGCTCCACGGAGCCCGGACCACTCGAGGAGGTGACACAGAGATGGCAGACAAGAAGGTGACTCCCAAGGCCCCATCGGCGGCCAAGTCGGAGAAGAGCGACGCCAAGAAGCCGGCGGCGCGCGTCTCCCTCAAGAAGACCAAGAAGCTCCGCAAGCAGTAGTCCTGCCGCACACAAAGATCTTCCCGTTCGCGGGCCCGGAACCTGAAACCCCCTCCGGGCCCGCGACGGCGTTTCGGGGGCTGGTTCGAAGATTCGGGAGGCGACATGGTCTCGGCTCTGCGTCTGGCGGGCTCATCGCACGAGGATTACGCTCCGCCCGACATGGCGAACGGAGGGGGCTCGATCGAGTCGCTGCAGCGTGCGATGGGTGGCACGCCCATCCTCGCGTCCGTCGACGCCGACACGATCCGCGATCTGGCCGGCAAGGGGACGATCCGCCGGTACCGCCGCGGTACCTACCTGTTCCACCAGGGCGACGACGCGCCCAGCGTGTACTTCCTCGTGAACGGCCGCGTCGAGATCTCCTCGCTCTCGGTGACCGGCCACCGCCAGCTGCACACGACCCTCGAGGGGTCGCAGTTCTTCGGGGAGCTGGGCGTGCTGGGGAAGATGCCCCGCACCGCGACCGGCGTCGCCCTCGAGGAGACCGACGTCTGGGCGCTCGACGGCGAGGTGTTCCTCGACTTCCTGACCGCGCACCCGGAGGTGTCGAGGGCGCTCCTGCGAGTCCTGGCGCGCCAGGTCACGGCGCACGAGGCATTCGTGGAGGACCTGCTGTTCCTCGACCTCAAGGGGCGAGTGGCGAAGCGCCTGCTGCAGCTCGTGACGCCGTCCCTCGACGACCTGCCGGACGACGGGTCCGTCCTGCCGTCCGTGGTCACTCACGCCGACCTCGCCAGCCTGTGCGGCGGGTCGCGCGAGAACGTGACGCGCATCCTGTCGGAGTTCCAGCGCCGCGGCCTGATCGACAAGAACGACCGCCGCTACGTGCTGAACAACGTCAACGGCCTGCGCAAGCTCGCCCAGCTGTAGCTCGCGCTCGTCTGACCCCGGCTCCCGTTCGGACGGCTCCGGGTCAGGCGGCTGCGGTCGCGATCACGTGGAACACGTGCCAGTGCTTCGTCCCGACGAAGGAGTCGCCGTCCTCGTCCTGCTCCTCGACCGACAGGACGTCGAACCCCTCGAGCAGGGCATCGAGGGCGGTGCGGTCCACGAACGTCATGTCCGGATCCCCGGCCCAGGTGTCGTTCGGGCCGAACAGCTGCCCGGCGAGCATCCCGCCGGGCGAGAGCGCGTGGGTGATCCGGTCCCAGAGCGCGGCGAACCGCTCCGGCGGGCAGAACGGCAGGCTGTAGCCGGCATAGACGAGGTCCGCCCGGGTCAGCTCCACCTCCTCCAGTCGGGCCACGCGCACGCGGAGCGCCTCACGGTCGCCCTCCGGCGTCGAGGCCCGGAGCGCGGACGTCGCTGTCGGCTCCGAGTCGATCGCGTCCACGGACCACCCACTGGCGAGCAGGAACCGCGTCTCGGTGCCGTCCCCGAACCCGAGGTCGATCGCGTGGCGGCCTCGTTCCGGACCGAGCAGCTCGAGGGCCCGGAGGAACACCGGACGAGGCTCCCGGCCCTTCGTCGTCTCGTGGAAGCGCCGCCAGTCCGTGGAGGCCGAGATGGCGTGTGGCGGGTCCGACATCCGACGGTTCGACCCCGGGTGCTCAGCCGCCGATCATCGACATGCTGCGCTCGGGCTGGACGAAGTCCGGGTGGTTGATCCGGTGCCCGGGCCACTTGCGCCAGACGCCGTCGCGGATCCGCTCCGCGAGCTCATCGTTGGTGGCGCCCGCGCGCATCGGGTCGCGGAGGTCGGTCTCCTCCAGCGCGAACAGGCACGACCGGAACTGCCCGTCGGCCGTCAGCCGCAGCCGGTTGCACGTGTCGCAGAACGGCTCGGTGACGCTCGGGATCACGCCGACCTTGCCGGGCTCGCCGTCGGCGAACCGGTACGTGGTGGCCGGCTCGGGCCCGTGGTCGGCGACCAGCGGGTGCTCGGCGTGGATCCGCTCGAGCAGCTTGGCGCTCGGCACCACCTTGGCCCGCTCCCACGCGTGGTCGGCGTCGAGCGGCATGTACTCGATGAACCGGACCTCGTAGTCCTTGCGCCGCGCCAGGTTCGCGAACTCGACCACCTCGTCGTCATTCGTGCCGCCGATGATCACGACGTTCAGCTTGATGGGGGTGAGGCCGGCCGCCTCGGCGGCGTCGAGGCCGCGCAGGACCCGTTCGAGGGCGTCGCGCCGGGTCATGTCGGCGAACCGGTGCCGCTGCAGCGAGTCGCACGACACGGTCACCCGGTCGAGCCCGGCATCCGCGAGCTTGCCGGACAGCTTGTCGAGCAGCAGCCCGTTCGTGGTGAGCGACATGTCGACGTCCGGGTTCGCGTCGCGGAGCATCCGGACGAGCAGCGCCAGGTCCGTCCGGACGGTCGGCTCGCCCCCGGTCAGCTTCAGGGAACGAACGCCGAGCGAGGTGAACACGCCGACCAACCGCGTGATCTCCTCGAACGTCAGGATCTCGGGCTTCGGCAGCCACACCAGGCCCTCGGCCGGCATGCAGTACGTGCACCGGAAGTTGCAGCGGTCGGTCACGGAGACACGGAGGTCGTCCGCGATCCGCCCGAGGGTGTCCACGAGCGGCCCTTCGGCGGGCGCGGCGGACGTGGGCGCTGTCCAGGTTTCCTGCGACGTCACCCGAACAGCGTACGCCGTTCGCGCGCCACCCCGACAGCCGGGCCCCGACGACGCTTGGTCGCGGAGGGCTTGCGGTCGACGCACACGGGTTTCCGCGCGGGAGCGGCACAATAGGGGCCATGGTTCGAGCGGCGGTGGTGACGGTATCCGACGGCGTGACGCACGGGACCCGGGAGGACCGGTCCGGCGAGGCGGCGGCGGAGCGACTGGGCGCGGCCGGGTTCGGCGAGGTCGAACGCCGTCTCGTCCCCGACGAGCGCCCGGAGATCGAATCGGTGCTCCGCTCGCTCGCCGCCGACGGGTTCGGGCTGGTGGTGACGACCGGCGGGACCGGGTTCGGGCCGCGGGACGTGACGCCGGAGGCCACGCGCGCGGTGATCGACCGCGAGGCGCCGGGCCTGGCCGAGCTCATGCGGGCGGCCGGGCTCGCGCACACGCCGCAGGCCGCCCTGTCCCGCGCGGTGGCCGGGACGATCGGTTCGACCCTCGTCCTGAACCTCCCCGGCAGCCCGAAGGCCGTCGCCGAGAGCCTGGACGCGGTTTTGCCCGTCGTTCCCCACGCGATCGACCTGCTGACCGGCCGGACGGGCGAGCACCCGACGGGCCACGCCGGGGACGAGCCGACCGGGCATCCCGAGGCCGAACCCTCCTCCGCCGCGTCGGAGCCGGCATCGAACCCGACGCCCGCCCCCTCGATGAGTTCGCCCGGCGGGTGGACCGTTCGTGCCACCGCGGTGGCCGTTCGCGGGAACCCGCCGTGCCGGGTGGGGCAGAAGCTCGCGATCGGTCCCGGCGGGCCGCTCGAGGGAACGCTCGGCTGTTCCGAGTTCGACTCCGGTGCGGTCGGGGATGCGGCGGGCGTGGCGGCCGGGGGGAAGCCCGCGATGCGGACCTACGTGCACGACGCCGGCGAGGTCGACGTGTTCCTCGAACCCGAGCTCGCCGCGCCGATGGCGGTCGTGGTGAGCGCATCGCCGGTCGGGCTGGAGCTGCTCCGCGCGGTGCGCGGCCTGGGCTGGCGCACCGTCCTGGTCGAGCCCCGAAGCGAACGCGTCCTGCCGGGCCACCGCGAGCACGCCGGCGAGGTGCGCGCCGAGCTCGACGCCGCCGTGGTCGACGCGGACACGGCGGTGGTGGCGACGGACCACGACGCGCCCGGCGCCGTCGAGACGCTCGCCGCGGCCCTGCGGACGAACGCCGGGTTCATCGGGATCCTCGGAACGCGGCGGCACACCGGGGTGCACGTGAAGCCGCTCCGCGACCTCGGGTTCACCGACGACGACCTCGCGCGGGTGCGGTCGCCGGTGGGGCTCGATCTCGGCGGGCGGTCGCCCGCCGAGATCGCGCTGTCGATCGCTTCGGGGCTCGTCGCGGCCCGTTCGGGCCGCGACGGCGGGTGGCTCGACCACGGCGGGGGCTCGGTGGAAAGCCAGGGCCACGACCACGATCCACGGCACGAGCACGGATGAGCCCCGGACTGCGGATCGCGTTCTCGATCGTCGGGGTCCTGACCTGCCTGACCGGCGCGGTGTTCTTCCTGCAGGGGATCGGCGTGCTCGGCGGGAGCTTCATGAGCCACACCACCGTCTGGACCGTGATCGGCGCGGCGATGATCGCGGGCGGCGCGATCCTGCTCAGCCTGCTCCGGCCGAAGTCCACCGGCGGCTCCGGCTCGCCGCCCCCCGCCTGACCGCAGCCGAGCGGCAGGTGCGCCGGGCTATTCCATTCCTCGCCGGCCCATGCCGCCCGGCAGCCGGTCGAGGAGCGCCCCGGCGCCGCGCACCACGCACGAGAGCGGCTCCGGGTCGACGTGCACGGGGATGCCCGCCTCGCGCTGCATGCGGACGGCCAGCCCGGCGAGCAGCGCGCCACCGCCCGTCAGCGTGATCCCCCGCACGGCGATGTCGGGCACGATCTCGGCCGGCATCCGTTCGAACACCGAGATCGCCGTGTCGACGATCGTGCCGACCGGTTCGGCCATCCCCTCGGCCAGGGCGTCCGAGTGCACCCGCACCGTCCGGGGCCGGCCGGTCGCGGCGTCGCGCCCCAGGAACTCGACCAGCGTGTTCCGAACGCCCGGTGCAGCCGCGCCGCCCACGATCTTCAGCCGCTCGGCGGCCCGTTCGCCGATCGCGATCCCGAGCTCCTTGCGGCAGAACGCCAGTACCGCTTGATCGAGCGCGTCCCCGCCGACCGGGGCGTTCGCGTTGGCCACGGTCCCGCCCAGCACGAACACCGCCACGTCCGTCGTCCCGCCGCCGATGTCGACCACCATCGACCCGCGCGCCGCCTCGACCGGCAGCCCCGCGCCGACGGCGGCCGCCAGCGGCTCGGACACGATGGCAACCCGCCGCGCGCCCGCCTCGAACGCCGCCTCCTCGACCGCCCGTCGTTCGACCTGGGTCACGCCCGAGGGCACGCACACGATCACCCGCGGCCGCACGAACCGCCGCCGGTGGTGCACCCGCAGCAGGAACTCCCGGAGCAGGAACTGCGCCGCCTCGAAGTCCCCGATCACGCCCGACCGCAGCGGCCGGATCACCTCGATCGGCTCCGGCGCCCGCCCGAGCATCTCCTTGGCCTCGGCCCCGATCGCCAGGAACCGCCCGGTTTCGACGTCGATCGCAGCGAACGACGGCTGGTCGAGCACCACGCCGTGCCCGCGATCGAACACCAGCGTGTTGGCCGTGCCGAGGTCGACCGCCAGGTCGCGGCCGAGCGCGTTCCACGCGCGCCCGAGCCGGGAGCGTCGCCGCGGTGGGGGAAGGCGTTCACCGAGGTCGAACAACGAATCGAGCACCTTGGTCGGGGAAGGGTCGCGATCATAGGGCCGCCCGAACGGCTGTTGTGGGATTTCGGCGGCCGGCCGAAGCGGGTTTTCCCTCCCGCGGCGACTTTCTGACGGGGCCGGCGGGTCAACGCCCCGGCCGTGTCGGATACTGGGCGGCGTCGTGCAGAACAACCCGCTGTTCCGCCCCTCGGCCGGGCGCGGCATGTCCGCCCGCCGGCGGGCGGCCCGCCGCCGCCGGAACATACTCCTCACCGGCATCCTGGTGGTCGCGCTCGTCGCGGTCTGGCTCGGGCCGGGCCACGGCGCGCCGATCTTCAACCACACGAAGGCGCAGGCCACGGGCGAGCCCGGCGAGACTCCGTCCGGCTCGCCCGGCGGGACGGCGCTGCCTGCCGGCCAGAACCCGATCAAGCACATCGTGTTCCTGATCAAGGAGAACCGGTCGTTCAACCACTACTTCGGGGCGTACGGCCACGGCGCGGCGGGGACGACGCAGGGCGGCACGCTCGTCTGCACCGGCAACCCGAAGCACTGCCACCCCGGCCAGCCGTACACGCTCACGCCGGCGGTGGACCAGCAGCCGCACGACATCACCCACGGGTTCGCCTCGGGGCTGTACTCGATCGACGGCGGCCGCATGGACGGCTACAACATCATCGGGGATGGCTCGGACATGAGCGGCTACTCGATCATGGAACGCGGCCCGTGCGACGCCTCCAAGGGCCCGAGCGGCGAGGGCTGCATCCCGAACTACTACCAGTACGCCGACCGGTTCGTGCTGGCCGACCACTTCTTCACGTCCATGTACGGGCCGACGTTCCCGGAGCACCTGTACACCGTGGCCGCGCAGTCCGACGGCATCGTCGACAACAAGTCGACGGTGGACCACCCGGGGTCGTACTGCGATGACCCCACCGAGTTCACGCCGCACTTCCCCCTCGCGGGACCGAACGCCCTCACGCCGGCGCAGCTCAAGGAGATCATGGGCTACGAGGACAACGTCACCCAGACGATCCCCGATAACCTGTTCAAGATCTCGCGGTTCTGGGAGCAGATCCGGACCTGCATCGACGTGAAGGTCCTGCCGGACGAGCTGCAGAAGGCCGGCATCTCGTGGAAGTACTACGCGGACGCGGACCAGTGGCAGAACGCCCTGCAGGCCATCGACCACATCTGGAACGGGCCGTTGAAGTCCCACGTGCAGCCGCCCGAGCAGTGGATCACCGACATCCAGGCCGGGAAGATGCCCCAGGTGTCCTGGCTGATCCCCCCGGAGCCCTACAACGAGCACCCGGGCAGCAACATCTCGGTGTGCGCCGGCGAGAACTGGACCGTCCAGCACATCAACGCGCTGATGGACAGCAAGTACTGGCGCTCCACGGCGATCGTGGTCGTGTGGGACGACTTCGGCGGGTTCTTCGACCCGGTGCCGCCGCCGCACTTCGACGTGATGGGACTCGGCCCGCGGACGCCGGCGCTGATCATCTCGCCGTATACGAAGCACGGGAACAACCCCGACGGCGGGTACGTGGACCACACCGACTACGAGTTCTCCTCCGTGCTGGCGTTCATCGAGAAGACCTTCGGGCTGGACCCCCTGACCCATCGCGACGCGCAGGCGAGCCCGCTCGGCGGCGCGTTCGACTTCGCGCACCCGAACTTCCAGAAGCTGCACCTGGACTACCGGACGAACTGTCCGTACGGGAGCGACCTGAAGGAGGAGTAGCTCCTCCATTGGGTCCCCCCGGTGGGGGCCCGCCGATACGATGGAGCCCTTCCAGGGAGGGAAGGGGTTCCGTCGTGCAGTCGTCCAATCCGATGTTCCGGCCGCCCGCCGGCCGTCGTGCCATGGCCCGACGCCGCGCCGTCCGCCGCCGCTGGGCGTTCGTCTCCGTCCTCGTCGTCGTCATCGTGGTCGCGGCCGTCGCAGCGAGCGGCGGGGTGCCGTTCCTCGGCGGCGGCGACGACGAGCGCAAGGGCGCGAAGGCGACCGGCACGAACGGCGACGGCTCATCGCCAGGGTCCGCCGGCGGCGGTGGGAGCTCGAAGCCCGCGGTGATCGCGCCCGGCAAGACGCCGATCAAGCACGTCGTGTTCCTGATCAAGGAGAACCGGACGTTCGACAACTACTTCGGGACGTACGGGCACGGCTCGGACGGCGCGACGGAGGGGAAGACCGCGCACTGCACGGGGAACCCCAAGGACTGCACCGCGTTCGGGCCGACCGTGCCCCTGAAGCCCGGCTACGACATGCAGCCGCACGACATCACCCACGGGTTCGCGAGCGGGCTGTACGCGATCAACGGCGGCAGGATGAACGGCTACAACATCATCGGCGAGGGCTCGGACCTCACGGGCTACACGACGCTCGACGACACGTGCGAGATCTCGCCCGCCGGGAAGGAGGACGCGGTCAAGCAAGGGAGCGGCTGCGTCCCGGCCTACTGGGCGTACGCCGACCGCTACGTCCTGGCAGACCACTTCTTCACGTCGATGTTCGGTCCGACGTTCCCGGAGCACCTGTACACGGTGGCCGCCGACGCCTACGGGATCGTCGACAACAAGTCCGACATCGGCGGGGAGGCCAGCTACTGCGACGACCCCGCCGAGCGCGTCCCGCACTTCAAGCAGACGCTCACGAAGTCCGACAAGCGGCACATCATGGGGCTCGAGGAGAAGATCGGCGAGGACGTCCCCGGGCAGCTCAGCCGGATCCTGGGCTCCAACACCGAGCAGATCCCGACCTGCGTGGACATCCCGGCGCTGCCGGACCGACTCGAGGAGGAGGGCATCCCCTGGGCGTACTACTCCGAGGTCAACCACTGGCAGAACGCCCTGCAGGCGATCGACCACATCTGGCACTCGCCGCTGCGGAAGAAGGACCGCAACCCCACGGAGTTCTACGACGACATCAAGGCCCATCGGCTCCCGGCCGTGTCATGGCTGGTCCCGCCCGAGCCCTACAACGAGCATCCCTCCGACGGGAACATCAGCGTCTGCGCCGGCGAGAACTGGACCGTGCAGCACGTGAACATGATCATGCAGTCGGACTACTGGAAGGACACGCTGATCGTCATCGTGTGGGACGACTTCGGCGGGTTCTACGACCACGTGAAGCCCGAGCACTACGACATCATGGGCCTCGGGCCGAGGACGCCGGCGCTGATCATCTCGCCGTGGACCCGTGAGGGCGACAGCCCCGACGGCGGGTCCGCCGACCACACCACGTACGAGTTCTCGTCGGTGCTGTCGTTCGTCGAGCACAACTGGGGGCTGGAGCCGCTCACCCAGCGCGATCGGCAGGCCGACCCGCTCTCGGGCGCGCTCGACTTCTCCCGCGAGCCCGCCGACCCGTTGGTGCTCGACTACCGGACGGACTGCCCCTACGGCAACGACCTGCTGGAGATCGAGAGGGTCCCGGGCCATCACAGGGATTGATCCGCGGGCCGAGCCGGCGCTGCGTGTCGGGGTGCCGGCGTCTCAGCAGGTCGGGAGCTTCGCCAGCGCGTTTCCCAACGCCTGCGAGGCCTGTTGGACGCCCTTCTGGTCGAGCAGGGCCTGGCGGAGCCTCGTGGTGGCGGCCGCCACGACCGCGACCTGCTTTGCGGTGGCCGTGTCGCCCGCGGCGGCGAACGCCTGCCGGTCGGCCTTCAGCCGGACGAGGAACCGCTCCAGCGCGTCCGGCCGGAACCCGGACTGGATCAGCAGGATGTCGTTGCACAGCGCCCGCTTCGCCGCCGCGGCGCCGGTGGCTCCGGAGCCGGAGGTGGCCCCGGACGACGCACCATCGGACGGTTGGTCGCCCCCCGAACCGCCGCTGCAGGCAGCGAGGGACAGCGCCAGCGCCGCCACGGCCGCCACGAACGCGCGACGGCCCGTCATTCGGGTGTCAGGTCCGACCCGTACGGACAGTCCTTGCGGTAGTCGAGCACGAGCTTCGAGAAGTCGGGGTGCTGGAAGTCGAACACCCCCGACAGCGGGTCGGCCGTCTTGTCGCGCTGCGTGAGCGGCTGCAGGTGGAAGGTCTGCTCGATGAACGCGAGCACCGACGAGAACTCGTACACCGTGTGGTCGATGACGCCGCCCTGCGGGTTGCTGCCCTCGCGGGTCCAGGGCGAGATCACCAGCGCCGGGACGCGCGGCCCGAGGCCGAGCACGTCGTAGTGCGGCGGGGGCTCGTGGTCGTAGAAGCCGCCGAAGTCGTCCCAGGCCACGATGATCGCGGTGGACTTCCAGTACTCGCTGTGCATGATCGCGTTGATGTGCTGGATGGTCCAGTTCTCGCCCGCGCACACGGACACGTTCGCGCCGGGGTGCTCGTTGTAGGACGCCGGCGGGTTCAGCCATGACACGGCCGGGAGCTGGTGAGCCTTGATGTCGGTGATGAACTGCTCGGGCGTCGTGACGTTCTTCTTGTCCGGGCCGTTCCACACGTGCTGGATCGCCTGCATGGCGTTGTAGATCCCGCTCTCCGTGTAGTACTTCCACGAGATGTGCTTCGCGTCGAGCTCGTCCGTGATCAGCGGGATGTTGAAGCACATCCGCTGCTGGTGCCAGAAGGCCGAGATCTTGAACACGTAGCTCGGGTAGTTGCCCGGATCGCGGACCGCGTCCTCGTAGCCCTTGATCTCCTTGACCTGCGCCGGCGTGAGGTTCGCCATGTCGAACGCCGGCGCCGTCTCCGATGCGTCGTCACACATCGTCGGCACGCCGTCGGACGTGTTGATGTTCTGCGGGTTGTCGACGATGCCGTTGTCCTGGGCGGCGATCGTGTACAGGTGCTCCGGCGTGGTCGGCCCGTACATCGAGCTGAAGAAGTGGTCGAGGAGGGCGAACCGGTCCGCGTACTTGTAGTAGTCCGGGATGCATCCGCTGCCCGGCTTCTTGGCGTCCGCCGCGCTCGACGGGCTGACGGCGCAGTCGCGGCTCATCACCGAGTACCCCGACTTGTCGTCGCCGTCGAGGATCGTGTTGAACCCGTCCATCTTGCCGCCGTCGATCGACAGGATCCCCGAGACGAACCCGTGCGTGATGTCGTGGGGCTGCTCGTCGATCCCCGGGGTGAGAGGGATGTCGATCTGCTTGGACGCGTCGCTCGTCAGGCCCTTGCCGTCGGTCGCGCCGTCCGCGCCCGGGTACTTCCCGAACATGTTGTCGAACGTCCGGTTCTCCTTCACCAGGAACACGATGTGCTTGATCGGGTTCTTGTTCCCCTTGACCGTCGGGCGGCCGGAGGGGCCGCCGCTGGGCCCGGTCGTCGAGCTCCCCGTGGCGGTGGGCGTACCGCCCCCGTTGCCCTTCCATGGCTGCCAGACGAGGAGTCCCACGACGGCGAGGATCAACAGCAGCGCGACGATGCCGGTTCTGGTCCGCCGGCGACGCATGCGGCGGGACATGCCGCGGCTCCCGGAGCTGCGAGGAATCTGCATGGCAGCCGTCACCCTCTCATACGAATCGTCTTTCTGACGGGAAGATCGGTCGGTTCGAAACGGGACCCTCCGCGTTGGGTGTGGCCCCCTCCCCGGCCGGCTCCGGTGGCGTTGTCGGGAGGGCGGAGATCGACCAGTTCGTGCCTCGCCGGACCACCGTCAAGGCCTGTCCGACCGGGGATCCGTGCCAGACGATGCCGACTGCGCGGCACGCCTGGGGCGTCGAGCCCGGGCAGGCGACCGACGAGAGCGCGCTCGCGGTGGAGCCGGAGGGAACGGGCGGGGACTCGATCGTCCAGCGGGTCTCGTCCCATGACTCGGCGAACGCCGCCACGGTTCCGCGCTGCACGGCCGTTCCCACCGCGAGGCACGTGCCCGGGGTCGGACAGGCCACGCCGGCGAGCTCGGTGTCGGGCGAGCCGGCCGGGTCGCGCGTCGGCAGCACCTTCCACCCGGTCCCGTCCCAGGACTCCGCGAACGACCCGTAGCGGCCGCCCGGCAGGCGGCGGTATCCGACCGCGACACACGCGGTCGCCGACGGGCAGTCGACCGCCGCGAGCTCGGTGTCGGTCGAGTTGCCGGCGTTGGCGGACCGATCAGGGGCCCACTCGGTGCCGTTCCAGCGTTGGATGAGCGGCGCGGTCCCGAGGAACAACGAGTCGTCGGAGAAGTGCCCCACCGCCACGCACGAGCTCGCGGACGTGCACGCGACGTCCTTCAGGGCGAGGTCCTCGGTCGGACGGATGACGGCGGGGGGCCGGAGCGTCCAGCGCCTGCCGTCCCAGGACTCGGCGATGGCGCGGTCGCGCCCCGACCGGGTCCCGAGATCGCCGACCGCCATGCAGGACGTCCCGGCGCAGTCGACGCCGTTCAGCCCAGCCTCGGCGACGTCGCCGGACGGGGCCGCGGCCGCCAACCGGCGCCACCGGTTCCCGTCCCAGGACTCGGCGAGCGGGCGGTCCCCCGCGGCGCGGGAGCCGAAGAACGGCGTGGGCAGCTCCTCGCGGCCGACCGCCACACACGAATCGGGAGTCGCGCACGAGACCGCCGTGAGGGCGCTGTTCCCGATCTGCGAGGGGCCGACCGGCGGCCGCGAGACCCATGCGCCCCCGTCGGAGGAGACGGCGAGCGGGACCTCGACCCCGTAGACGCTGCCGGTGGTCCCGACCGCCATGCAGGCCGTCCCGGCGCAGTCGACGCCGCCCAGGCTGCTCCCGACGACCTGGCGCTGCGCGGGTGGTGCCGGGCCGGGCTCCCCCGAGGCGCGGGCGATGACGCCCGCGGCGATCAGCGCCGCCACGGCCGCGACGGTGAGCATGCGCGACCGGCGTCGCGTGGACCGCCGCCTGGTGGTCATCGGTGTTCGTTCCCCCTCCGTGAGCGTCACGTCCGGCATGCCGATCCGAACGCCGGCCTACGGGACGATCATGCAGCCGTCGAACGCCGACAGCGGGTTGATCACCACGGTGCCGTCCTGCGTGCGGATGTGCAGCGGGCCGATCACCGAGGGCGGGCCCTCCGCCGTGTAGCACCCGTTCGGCCGGACGGTGAGCGCGTAGTTCGCCGAGAGGCCGCGGAGCTTCGGGCCGTTGACGAACAGCTGGCACTGCCAGTCGTCCCCCGGCCCCTCGCCCGTGCCCGAGATCACGCTGCTCCGTTTGCAGAACGGGATCACGCGGAGCGACGAGGTCCGGTCGCCGTGCCCGATCATGCCCTGCTGGACGACGACCAGGTTCCTGAACGTGGTCCCCACCGAGTCCTGGAGCCGGTTCGCGGTGATCCAGGTCCGGTCGAACAGGGTGCCCGCGACGAGCACCCCGGTGATGGCCCCCCCCACCAGCACGGAGCGGCCGAGCCGGGACCACGAGGCCGGCGCGCGCCCCTCGCCGGCGAAGTCCCGGTCGCGGAAGGAGCGCCGGGCGGCGTCGAGGGCCAGCACGGCGGTCGCCGCGCACGCCAGCAATCCCACGAGGAGCGGGCCGAACTTCGCCGGGGCGACCAGGATTCCGTGCCACGCGTCGAACGAGGTCGAGACCAGGATCGAGCGGACCACCACGCCGCTGCCGAGGAACCCCAGGAGCACCATCACGAGCCCGATGACGGGCGGGCCGAGCACCCCGACCATGCT
>DATLUW010000857.1:0-10172 GCA_035577825.1 Actinomycetota bacterium
CACGCCCGGGGCGACGTCCGTTCCGGATGCCGTCGCACAGATCGAGGACCGCTCGGCGCACGTGCTGGTGGTGGCGGGTGCCCTCGCCTCGGACGTCGTCGCAGCCGTGCGCGAACGGTGGGCGTGGCTGCGGGTGGTCGCGGTCTCGGACGAGCCGGTGGAGGGCGCCAGCGTGGTCGTCGAATCGCTCGACGATGTGCGGGACGCGGTGAAGGGCCTGCCCTCTCCGGGGGGTCCCGTTCGATCCTGATCCCGTGGCGTTCCCGCGCCGGCCACCCGATCGCCGGCGGCGCGTCGGTACCATGGAGTCGTGGTTCGGAAGGTGATCCTGGCGGCTCCGCGCGGGTACTGTGCCGGCGTCGAGCGCGCGGTCGAGACGGTCGAGCAGGCGCTCGCGGCGCGCGGCGCGCCCGTGTACGTGCGCAAGCAGATCGTGCACAACCTGCACGTCGTCCGCGACCTCGAACGCAAGGGCGCGGTGTTCGTCGACGAGGAGACCGAGGTTCCCTCCGGTGCGCTGGTCGTGCTCAGCGCGCACGGCGTCGCGCCCACCGTCTACGCGAACGCCGAGGCCCGCGGCCTGTCGGTCATCGACGCGACCTGCCCGCTGGTGACGAAGGTCCACCTGGAGGCGCGGCGGTTCGCCCGGGAGGGGCAGACCATCCTGCTGATCGGCCACGAGGGTCACGAGGAGGTCGTCGGGACATCGGGCCAGGCGCCCGACCGGGTGATCCTGGTCGGCTCGCCCGACGAGGCGCGCACGGTCGAGGTCCCCGACCCGTCGAACGTCTCGTACCTCACCCAGACCACGCTGTCCGTCGACGAGACGAACCAGATCATCGGCGTTCTCCGTGAGCGGTTCCCGGACATCCAGGCGCCGCCCAAGGACGACATCTGCTACGCGACGCAGAACCGCCAGGACGCCGTGAAGGCGCTCGCCCGCGTGGCGGACGTGGTGCTCGTCATCGGCTCGGTGAATTCATCGAACTCCAACCGCCTTGCCGAGGTCGCTCGCGAGGCCGGCACGCCCGCCTACCTGGTCGACGACGAGACCGAGGTGCAGCACGGCTGGCTCGCCGACGCCGAGGTGGTCGGAGTGACGAGCGGCGCGTCGGCGCCCGAGTGGCTGGTCGACCGAATGCTCGCGTTCCTTCGCGAAGAAGGGGCGACCGAGGTCGAGGAGCTGCGCCTCACCGACGAGGACGTCCGGTTCTCGAAGCCGGCGGGGTTGCGGCGGCTCGAGGTGCTGCCGCGGTAGCGCGCCCCTCCCGGAGTCCACGGAGGTAGGTGCTTTGTCCGACCCCCATCCGGGGGGACAATCGCGCCATGCAGTGGCGCTCCTCTCTCCCCATCGATCTCGACGGCTGCCTGGCGAAGGTCCAGCTGGCCCACAGCGAATTGCAGGCCTACCAGACGGACCACCTGGTCGTGTTCAAGACCGACCCCATTCGGCTTCGAACCGAACCGGAACGCGAGCCCTACCGGTACCTGTTCACGGCGGAGTACGTCCCGAAGCTGCCGCACCGGCTGGGAGCGCGGCTGGGGAGCGTCGTGCACGGCCTGCGGTCGGCGCTCGACCACCTCATGTGGCAGGTCGTTCGGCACGACGCCACGGGGCCGGGGGAGCCCGACCCGGCGGTTCGGTTCCCGGTTGCGTCCTCGCCGGAGGAGTTCCGGACGCGGCACCCCTGGCTGGAACGGCTGGCGGCGGAGCACCGGGCGATGCTCGAGGAGGACCAGCCCTACCGGGGCGGCGAGGAGCTGGCGTCCCTCGACCGGCTGGCCACGACCGAACGCCACGAGGTGCTGTTGCCGCGGGTCAGCGCGACGCTCGTGCTCACGCCGCAGATCGTGATCCGCGACCCGAACCTCGACGTGAGCGAGCTCGAATGGCTGTCGCGGCCCGGGCCGATGCACGTCGGGGCGACGCTCTGCCGGTTCACGGTGTCGCGGCCGTTCGCCGACGGGGCCGGGCTGGCGGTGCGCGGGATCGTGCTGCCGGGCTCGACGCTCGACGGCGAGACCGACGTCGTGACGCAGGTGAACACCATCGGCGCGCGCGTCACGCAGATCCTGTGGAAGTGGGAAGCACGGCTCTCGCCGGGGCTGAAGACCGACTGGCCGACATTCGACGGCACGCCATCGGTGTTCCCGCCGGGCGCGGTGCCCTTCATGGCGTCCTAGCCGAACCCTTGCTCCGGCGCGCTCAGTGCCGTTCGTGCTTCGGCTGTCTCCGGTTCCGCGTACGCAGCAGGGCGAAGATCGCCAGCGCCAGGGCGACGACCACGAGCACGAGCAGGATCCACACCCACGTCGAGCTTCCGCTCGAGCCCGACGCGGTCGATGTGGGGGCTGGTTCGCCGCTCGTGGCCGGTGCGGTGGTCGCGGCGGGCTGACTCGTGTCGGGCGGCTGCGCCGCGCTCGTGGCCGGTGCTGACGTCGCGGCTCCGCTCGTCGCCGGCGCGGACGTGGAGGCGGAGCTCGTCCTGCCGACGGCGAGGAGGAATCCGATCAGTCCGATGACCGCCACTCCGCGTCCGACCCCGGCCCGGAACGGGAATCGCCGGGAACGTCGCACGTTGCCCTCTCGCATGCGGGGATTCTCGCCGACGGGCTCGTCAGCGGCGAACCCGGTAGTGGTACCGGTATGCCGTCGTGAAGCCGATGCCCTCGTAGAGCGCGTGCGAGGCGGCGTTGCCGATGTCGGTCTGGAGGTAGGTGCGCGTGGCGCCTTCGCGCAGCCCGGTCGACGTGAGGGCGTGGAGGATCGCGGTGGCGGCGCCGCGGCGCCGGGCCTCGGGCAGCGTCGCCATCGAGAAGATGCCGAGCCACTCGCGTTCGCGGACGCTCATGCCGACGGCGATCGTCCGATCGCCGTCGGCAACCGACGCGTACCGGGCGGGCGGCGCGATGCGGTCGAGGACCGCATCGCGCAGTGTCTCCCGCTCGCCGCGCGCGGTCACGCCGAGCATCGTGTCGAGCCAGGCCTCGCTCGGCGTGGCCTCGACGATCACGTCCGGCCCGCCGGGCTTCGACGAGTGGGACGCCACCTCGGCCAGGTCCCCGACCATGATGTCGATATCCAGCTCGATCTCGAACCCGCGCGCGGCGAGCACCTCGTCGAGTCCGGCCGGCACCGTCGCCGGCGACACCTCGAACCGAACCGGCAGTCCGCGTTCGGCGTAGAACTCATCCACCAGTGCGAGCTTGTCCTCGAGCGGCATGCGCCCCGCGTCCTCGAGCGACAGCACCGAATTCGAACGCCGTGCCTCGACGCCGGGCGTCGTCCGCAGCCGCCACCCGTCGACGACCTGGGTCATCGACGCCGGCCACGCGTTCGCGGCCACCTCCTGGATCGTCGCCGCCAGCTCCACGTCCACTCGTCACACGCCCTTGTAGTTGAGGACCTGGCGGAGCTCGTGTTCGACCTCGACGAGGTCGGCCTGGTCGCGCATGACCTGTTCGATGTCCTTGTAGGCGGCCGGGGCCTCGTCGATGAGGCGTTCGGCGCTGCCCTGGAGCCACACTCGACCCTCCATGGCGGTGCTCAGCTCGTCCAGTGAGATCTGCTTGCGGGCGGCGGTCCGCGACATGCGGCGGCCGGCACCGTGGGCGCAGGAGTTGTACGAGAGCGGGTTGCCGAGCCCGCGGACGATGAACGTCTTCGTGCCCATCGAACCGGGGATCACGCCGCGGTCGCCGCGCTCGGCCCGGACGGCGCCCTTGCGCGTGATCCACAGGTCGCGGCCGTCGTGGTGTTCGCGGACGGCGAAGTTGTGGTGCGAGTTGATCCGGTCGACCTCGCGGCCGCCACGGGCCGGCAGCAGGAGCTCTGCAACTGCCGCGTCCATCATCGCCGCTCGGTTGGCGAACGCGTAGGCCTGGCTCCACAGCATCGCGCCGATGTACTCCTCGAACTTCTCCGTTCCCTCGAGGTAGTAGGCGAGATCGGGGTCCTCGAGCGGGGTCCCGGCTGCCTTCGCCAGCTGCTTCGCCTTCGTGATGTGCTGCTGCGCCAGCTGGTTCCCGATCCCGCGCGAACCCGAGTGCAGCACCACCCACGCCGTGTCGCGCTCGTCGAGGCAGACCTCGAAGAAGTGGTTCCCGCTGCCGAGCGTGCCGAACTGCACGACGACCGTGTGCTCCTGCTTCGGCGTCAGCGGGACGGGGCACGGGTTCGAGGCGAACCACCGCTCCGCCGCCGGCGACACCGTCGCGTGCCACTTGCCGAGGCCGGCCGGCATGACCTCGTTCAGGCGGACGAGGTACGACTCGAGGTCGTCGGGCAGCGTGGACGCGGTGAGTGAGGTCTCCACGGCGATCATCCCGCAGCCGATGTCGACGCCGACCGCCGACGGGATCACCGCTCCCTCGGTCGGGATCACCGAGCCGACCGTCGCGCCGATCCCGAGGTGCGCGTCGGGCATCAGCGCCACATGCGTCGGGACGATCGGCAGCCGCGAGGCCATCAGCGCCTGGTCGATCGTGTTGTCGTCGAGGACGGAAGCCCACGCGAGCAGCTTGTCGCCGAGCCGAACCGGCATCCCCGAGGAGGTCATGCGGGGAACGTAGCGGATGCGGCGCGCGCTACTGGCCGCCGGCCGACGCCGGCACGGGCGCGGTGCCCATGGCCTGGAGCTCGGAGGCGCCCTCCTCCGGCCCCACCGAGATCACGCGGTCGCCCCCCTCGAACCGGAACCCCGCCCGCGGCCGGTACACCCACCGCCGCCCCCGCTGCACCGCCAGCACGAACATCCCCGTCTCGGTCTCGACCTGCAGCTCCTTCAGCGTCCGCCCGTCCGCCTGCGAGCCGGGTTCGATCTCGACCTCGCTCGCGATCTCCTCGGTCTCCTCGAGCGCCATCGCGACCACCGGGTGGAGCTCCTCGCCATGTTCGACCGACCAGGTCATGTCGCGCGCGGCGTCGAAGATGGTCTCGCCGGCGTTCGCCAGGCGGAGGATGCCGCGGAGCTCCTCGGGATGCCGGGCCTCGGGGGCCGCCCGCAGCACCCACGTCTCCAACTCGTCGTGCAGGGTGTCACTGCGGGCTTCGAGCGTGGCGACCTCGGCGGCCAACGCCGGGTCGTTGAACAGCAGCGAGCTGTACGCGAGTCCGACCGCCACCTCGGCGGAGTTCTTCATCTCGACCAGGATGTCGACGGCGCGGTCGAGATCTGAGAGCGCCGGGTGATCGCGTTCGGGCGGCACGGGGAGCGGCGGCGCGCCGACGATCTCGCGAAGGAGGTTCACCGCCTCCTCCGGGCCCTGGAACACCAGCACGTCGCCGCCGGAGAGCACGGTGTCCGGACCGGGGTCGAACTCCCAGTCGGCGCCCCGGCGGATGGCGAGCAGCCACACGCCGATCTCGCTCGGCAGCATGAGGGCCCGGAGGGACTGGCCGACGGCCTCGGCGCCCTCGCGAACCTTCACGCGGCCGGTCATCTCGTCGGCGTGGCGGAGGTCGGGCCGGAGCTCGTCGGGGATCCCGAGCCGCGCCTGCACGACGCGGGCGATGTCGGACGCGGCGTCGCCGATCTTCTCCATCGCACCGGCGATGTGGAGCACCGAGGCCATCTGCTCGGCGTCCTCGGGCGAACGGGCGGCCAGCATGGCGACCTCGCGGAGGCGCCGGAGGTTGCCGTCCATGCGCTCCTCGAGCTTTTCGACCTCCCCGGCCAGGTCGTCCTCGTTGAAGAAGACCGCCGCGTAGGCCAGGTCCACCATGAGCTCCGAGGCATCCTTCGCCTCGACGAGCAGCTCCTTGACGTTCTTGGGTCGTTCGTCGTCACCCATGCGTGGTTGACCCCGAATACTGACAGGAACGCGGACCGAGACCATTCGCGCTGGTCAGCGCGGGTGCGCGGTGACCGGAGATCGTGTCGGGGTCACGCAGCCCGGATCGGGCCGCTCGAGCTCGCCGTCACGGGCTGCAACAGATCGTCCGAACTGCTCGTCTCTAGGACATGGTGGCGAAGCGATCCATCATGTCGGCCGGGATGGAGATCACCGCGGACTCGGACCCTCGAAGCCTCGCCGCGCTCTATGAACGCCACGCCCCCGACGCCATCCGCCTGGCCTTCCTCCTCACCGGGGATCGCATGCTGGCCCAGGACCTGGTGCAGGATGCATTCGCGCGGCTGATCGGGCGGCTCGCCCATCTGCGGACCCGCGAGGGCTTCGACGCGTACCTGCGCCGGACGATCGTCAACCTGTCGAGGGACTACTTCCGGCGACGGAAGGTCGAACGCACGTATCTCGCGAGGCAGGCGAGCCTTCGCGCTCCATCCACGACCATGGAGCCGGACGTCGCCGGCCACGCTGCCATGCGTGCGGCGCTGATGGCCCTCCCCGCCAGGCAGCGCGCCGCCATCGTCCTTCGCTTCTACGAAGACATGACCGATCGGCAGGTGAGCGAGGTCCTGCGCTGTCGGCCGGCGACGGTTCGGTCGCTGATCTCTCGTGGTGTGCAGTCGCTTCGGGCCGACCGGGCCATCCGTCAGGGAGACGTCGAATGATGCACGACACCGACGGGTACGAGGACATCTCGTCGTTCCTGGGCCGCCTTTCGGCGGATGCCCCGGCTCCCGGAAACGCCCTCGACACGACCCGGGCCGTTCGCCGGGCGCGCCGGCGATTGGTGCACAACGGCATCGTGAGCGCAATCGGCGCCGCCATGGTCGTCCTCGGAGTGGGGGCCGCGCTCCGGGCGGCGGATCGTTCGGCGCTCCCGATTCCCGCGCACAGCGTGCGGCCCTCGACCACATCGACCGCGCCGGCGTCGTCCTTCTACCTGCCCGCCGTCGTCGGACTGGACGGATCCGTCCAGCGCACGGTGACCGGATTCCCGCACGACGCGCGAGCGCTGAGCATGTCGCCCGACGGTCGCCGGATCGCCTTCACGATCGCGATCGATGGACGGCAGCGGATCGGGACGATCGGCACGGACGGCACCGGCCTCCGGTTCGTCGCCGCCGTGCCGTGGCCTTCGTCGGCGAGCCCCGGTGTCTGGTCGGCGCCCAGCTGGTCGCCGGACGGCACCCACATCGCGATCGCGGCGGCCGGGCAGATTCTGGTGATGGATGCGGACGGCGCGCACCTGCATCCGGTCACCTCCGGGGCGGGGGTGGATCAGTGGCCGACCTGGTCTCCGGACGGTTCCACGATCGCCTACTCCCACAGCGCCGGGGACGTGGGGGAATCGGGCTTCGGCCCGACCGAGGAGATCTGGGCCGTCCCCGTGAGCGGCGGGGCGCCCTCCCGGCTCACCCACAACAACGGGCCGGCCGACGACATGCCTTCGTTCTCCCCCGACGGCTCGCGCATCGCGTATACGCGGGACGGCGAGATCTGGCTCATGGATCGCGATGGGCGGAACCAGCATTCCCTGGTCATTCGCCGGGGGGGTGCACCGGGGAACTTCACGCCGAGGTGGTCTCCGGACGGTTCGTCCATCGCGTTCCAGACCGTGTTCCCGGGCATGCGCACCGCCAACTTCCAGCCGCTTGCCACCATCCGGGTCGCGGATGTGTCGACGGGTCGGATCACGCTGCTCCCGGGCAGGGTGGCCGCCGACGAGGACGCCCCGAGCTGGCTGCCGTCGGGGCGGGCGCTGCTGGTGAACCGGTACCCGCCGAGCGCCGAGGTCCGGGTGCCGGGCTGATCGTCGCGACGACCGGCTGAAGCGGGGGGTCCGCCCGACGTTCACAACACGACATCGCCGGTGGCGCGTTCGGCGCGCCCGAGGATCGGAGGAGTCCATGTCCAGAACGATGCACGTCGTTGCCCGGACGCTGGTCATGGGGGCGGCGCTGATCGCCGTGCTGGCCGCCGCGCTCCCCGCGTTCGCGACCTTCCCGGGGCGGAACGGACGGATCGCGTACTCGCTCGACCGCGGCGACGGGGCGCAGATCTACTCGATGAGCCCGAACGGCTCCGACCGCCGGCAGCTCACACACCTCGACGGGAACGCGCTCGCGCCGGACTGGTCGCCGGACGGCCGGAGCATCGTGTTCGAGCTGGATCATCCGAACGGGCCGACCTCATGCTCGATCGAGATCATGAACGCCGACGGGAGCAACGTGATGGACCTGACGGGGGCCAGACCGGGCTGCGAGGGCACGCCGTCGTTCACGCCCGACGGTCGCCGGATCGTGTTCTGGGCAGAGACATGCGAGGCATGCGTCGAGGCGATCAGGAGCATGGACCTCCACGGGCGCGAACGGCGCCTGGTGGTGCAGCCGCACGGACTGTTCTTCAAGCGGCCACAGGTATCTCCCGACGGCAGGACGGTGCTTTTCCTCGCGGAACAGGACCTGGGCGTCGTCGACGGGATCGACGCCAACGTGAAGGCGTTGTTCACGGTTCGGAGCAACGGGACGCACCTTCGGCGGGTGGTCCCCTTCGACCTCGACCCGTGTGCCTGCGGTGGCGACTGGTCGCCCGACGGCCGGTCGATCGAGTTCGGCGACAACGCGGGATACGGGGGATCGCAGGTCCGGCCCACCAACATCGCGACGGTCCGACCCGATGGCTCCGGATTTCGGCTCGTGACCGACTTTCAGCATCCGGACGTGTACGCCGCCAACGGATCGTACTCGCCGGATGGCCGGTGGATTCTCTTCAGGACGTCATGGGCCGGCCACAACACCCTGTGGAAGATCCACCCCGACGGCACCCACAGGACGCTCGTCGCGCACTTCCAGTTCAGTCCCGGGACGCGCGACTGGGGTCCGCGGCCGGCTTGACCGGTCATCGAATCCCCACGCCGAGCACCGAGAGCACGAGCAGGAACGTGATCACACCCGCGAGGTCCATCACGCTCGTGATGATCGGCACGGACTGGTTGTCGGGATCCAGCCCGAACCGGGTCGCCAGCACGGCCACGTAGTAGCCGACGAAGATCGCGATGAACGTCGTGATCACGCCCGTCAGGACCGTCCCGCCGATCATCACGCCGGGCCCGAGCGAGCGGTGCACGACCACCCCGTACAGGTATCCCAGCGTCCCCACGAGCGTGAACGCGACCAGTCCGGACGCCATGACCAGCGAGGCGTCCGCCCAGGCCAGGCGTTCGGGCCACATCCGGGTCGAGATCAGCCCGAGGTGGAGCTTGGAGGACAGCCGCGAGGACAGGATGCCGCCGAGCGCCCCGGCGTTCGACACGAGCGGCGGGATGATCACGAGCAGGGCCGGGAACGCGGCGAAGCGTTCGATGCGGGGCTCGACGATCGTGCCCGCCAGGATGTCGAGCAGCGGCGTCAGCACGATCACGCCGGTCATCTCGAGGATTGCCCGCCGCGCCAGCTTCAGGTCGGTCATCGCGCCGCGGACGATCGCGTAGAGGCAGACCACGATGCAGATGCCGGCGACCACCGCGTTCAGCCACTCGACCCGCACGATGAACGTCGCCAGGAACAGACAGGGGATCGTGACCATGTCGCCCGACGCGGTCACGATCGGCGTCGACACCGAATCGAGGTCGAACCCCCGCCTGAACGACGCGACCGACAGCCCGATCGTGAGCGCCATGGCGAACGCCGACCCCAGCACGCCGCCGACGACCGAGATCGTCACGAAGTCCAGGAACGAGATCGAGTGCAGCCCGAACACCGCCGCCGACAGCCGGGCGAGCGCCGCCAGGTACAGGCACGACGAGAACGTCGTGATCGTCCCCGCGTAGACGTTCTGATAGAGCACGCCGCTGCGCTCCCGGGTCACCTCGAACAGGCCGGTCGCGCTCGCGGTTCCGAGGCGCGCGCCGATCGCGCCGAAGATCGTCCCTTTCATGCCGACCGCGGCGGGGATGAGGATGAACAGCGAGGGAAGGAGCGTCAGGGTGTCGCTGATCGAACCCAGCACGATGCCCGCGACGAGCCCCGCGCCCGTGGACAGCAGCAGCGCGGCGAGACCCTGCCGGAGGGTTCGCTGCTCAGCCCGGTAGAAGCGCCAGATGCTCCGGGCGCGGCGTCGGGGCGCGAAGGCCATAAGGGCACGCTCATCGGTCTCATCTCAGGTCTCGTCATGGCGGGGCGCTCGGGCCCGGGGAAGTATGCGCCGCAAGCCTGAACCGGGACAACCACTCGGTGTACGAAACGCCAGAACTGGTGCACACTCATCGATCTCGGGGCCTCCTCGGCTCCGTTGACCTCACCCGGGAGGGCCACGTGGTGCGG
>DATLUW010000858.1:0-3866 GCA_035577825.1 Actinomycetota bacterium
CGTCTGGCGTCGGCCGAAGAGGTCGCCGACCGGCCCGACCCCGGAGCGCTGTTCGGAGCGATCCCGGCGCTCACCGGCTGGCGGGAGGGGCAGGCGCCTGGCGAGTACGTGCTGGATGTCCCGGACCCGGCCACCGCCGCGCCTGAGGTCGCTCGGGCCGTGATTCGGGCGGGCGGGTCGCTCCTTCGGCTGGCCGAGGCCGTGCCGTCGCTCGAACAGGCCTACCTCGACGTGGTGGAGGGCCGGGCGTGATCCGCCGGATCCGGAGGCGCACGTGAACGGACGGGTCGCCGTCGTCGTGCGCAAGGAGTTCCTGGAGTACCGGCGGAACCGGTTCATCTTGCTCACCATGGCCGGCATGCCGGTCGTCATCCTGCTGATCCTCGTGGCGGAGACGTTCGCCCTGCCGGATCACGTGCCGCTCGCCGCGCTCCGACGGCCGGTCGGCGAGGCGCTGCTGTTCCTGCAGCTGATCCCGGTCATGCTGCCGACCACGATCGCGGCCTACGCGGTGATCGGCGAACGCGAACAGGGAACCCTGGAGCCGATCCTCGCGACCCCCGTCGCCGATCGCGAGCTGCTGGCCGGCAAGGCCATCGCGGCGGTGGTGCCGGCCGTGGCGATCTCGTGGGCACTGTTCGCCGTGTACGTGGGGTTGGCCCAGGTGTTCGCGCCGCAGCTGGTCGTCCGGCAGATATGGACGCCGTCCCAGGCGGTGGCCATGGGGCTCCTGGCCCCCGCCCTGGCCGCGTTCGCCATCCTGGTCGGCATCCGGATCTCGCTGCGGGCGAGCGACTTCCGGGTGGCACAGCAGCTCGCCGTGCTGGCGTCCCTGCCGCTGATCGGGTTCGTCGCGCTGGTGACGTTCCGGGCGCTCCGACCGAGCGCCGGACTGTACCTCGCGGCTGCGGCCACGGTGACCGCGATGGACGCCGCCTGCTGGCGGCTGTGCCTTCGCCGGTTCAGCCGGGAACGGCTGCTCGGCGCCACGTAGCGGTCGATCGCCTCGATGCCGCCGCCGGAGGCGACGCTCGGCACCACGCACCTCCGAGTCACCAATGAACGCGCCTGATAAAAGCCGATTCTTGCGCGAGACCAGAGGCTCGCAGCTCAGTGGTGGTGGGCGAGGGGGGAGTTGAACCCCCACCCGGTTTCCCGGACAGGATCCTGAATCATCCAGCCTGCCATTACCGGGAATGAGACCCTCATCGGAGTGGATCTTCCCGACGGCGTGCTCGGAGCGGCATCTCATCCGCCGACGCACGGCAGCGCGAGGTCATTGCTCTGGGCCAGCTCGAACTTCAGCTCGGGCTCGAGCACCTCTCGACGTAGCCGTTGTGCTCTGGAGCGCCACGCGTAGTACGGTCGCTCGATATGGCCCGATTTCGTCCGCTCATGGTCACCCTGTTGCTCGTTCTGACGCTCTCCTTCACCGGGTCTGCCGCGTTCGCCGGTAACGGATCGTCGTGGGAGATGCAGGGGCCGTACGGGCAGTGGGACACTCGGGTTCTGAGCGCGGCCGGCGATCGACCGACGCTGTTCACGGGGGGGTTCGAGTCCACCGACGACGGCGCGCACTGGTCGCCGCTCGGGCATGCTGGCTCCGTGGTCGCGGCCGACCCCCTCGATCCCGGCCGGCTGGACGTTTTCACGGGCACCGGCTACCTCCACGAGACCACGGACGGCGGCGCCACCTGGCACCGGCGGCGGTTCCCGCTGCGCCGCGCGCAATTCCTGTCCATGGCCATCGATCCGGGAGCTCCGCAGACGATCTACTGGGGCGATCTCGCCGGCGGGCTGTACCGGTCCACGGGACCGGCCGACGGGTGGACGCGGTTCCTCCCGAACTTCCGCGCGTATCAGATCGTCGTCGACCCGGTCCGCCACCGCTTCGTGTACGTCGCGGGCTACGAGCTGGATGGGCGCCACGCCCGCAGGCAGCTCTGGCGCAGCACTGATTTCGGCACGAGGTGGCGACAGATGCACGGCCGTCCGAGCGTCGTGGTCGTCGACCCGAGCGACTCGCACGTCCTGTTCGGGATCAGTACCCGCCACGGCGTGATCGAGAGCACGGACCGCGGCGACCACTGGACGACGGTGCGGTCCCTCGACGGCGTGTACAACCAGGTCCACACGTCGATCCTGGCCGACCCGTCGCGGCCGGGGCGCTTCTACGCCGACGGGGAACCGGACGTCCGCACCGACGACGGGGGCGGCCACTGGGTCGATCTGGCCGACTTCGAGGGGCGGCGGGTGGATCTCCAGACCGTCTCCGCCTCGGGCCGGCTGATCGGGGTCGTCGTGGGCAGCGGCGTGGTCGTCAGCGACGACGGGGGAGCAACCTGGTCCGCGGCCGACGAGGGGCTGCGGCCGATCGGGCTGAGCCGGATCTCCACCGGACCCGGAGACCCCGGGATCGTGTACGTGAGCAACGATTACTGGCTGTGGAGGTCCACGTCGTCGGGCGAGGACTGGCACAGCCTTCAGGATCCGGGAGGCGCGATCGCGGTCGGCGCGGGGCGGCCTCCGCAGCTCGTTCCGGATCCCGCTTCGCCCTCCACCGTGTACCTCGAGGGCGACGCGGGCGTGCTGCGATCGACGGACCAGGGCAACACGTGGGAACCCCTCACCGAGGACTGTTGCAGCTTCGAGACCTGGTTCGCGGTCGCGCCGTCGGACCCCGAGACGCTGTACGTGGATCGGCGGTACGACCTCGGGCCGGGCGGTCCGAAGGGCATCGACACAGGTCGCTCCATCGACGGTGGAGCGACCTGGCAGGGCGTCGCCCAGACGACCGGACCGCTGTTCGTCGATCCCACCGATCCGGCGACGGTGTACTCGGCCGCCTCGGATTCGACCTCCGTCGTGAATGCCAACCTCAGGAAGAGCACGAACGGCGCCGAGAGCTGGCAGCGCGCCGACCAGGGACTCCCCGGAGCCGTTCGATCCCTCGCGATCGATCCGGCCGACCCCGACACGCTGTACGCCACCGTGTGCGGCGACCAGCCGGGGGTGTTCCGGAGCGCCGACGGGGCGCGGTCCTGGGACCCCCTCCCCCAGGCGCCGGAGGCCTGCGGCTTCCTCGCGATCGACCCGGCCCATCCGGAGCGGATCGCCCTGGCTCCGTTCGCGCCGGGTCGATCCGTGATGTGGACGCAGGACGGTGGAGACACCTGGGGCGAGGCGTGCGGCGACCTGCCTCCCACCGTCGAGGAGGTCACGGACGTGGCTTTCGACGCCGCGGGGACGGTGCTCCGGGCGGCGACGAGCGGCGGCGAGGCCGTCTGCCGGACCCCCGCCTGATCCCGATCGAGGCCGACGGTGGCTTCTGCACGCTGTAGGTTCAGCGTTCCTGCACGTCAACGAAGTGGGCGAGGGGGGAGTTGAACCCCCACCCGGTTTCCCGGACAGGATCCTGAATCCTGCGCGTCTGCCAATTCCGCCACTCGCCCGAGTGGACCCGTCATGCTAGCAGCGGCCCCCGTGGCGCTTTCGTGGCGCCCGCAGGGGAAGAACCGAGGGCCGGGAATCCCCGGTATACAATCCCCCGACCTCCGGACCTGCGGAGACCCACGCCCAACATGCCGATCCTCCGAGACTTCGAACGCCGCCTGGAAGGACTCGTCGAGGGGCTGTTCGCCAAGACCTTCCGCTCGGGCGTGCAGCCCGTCGAGCTGGCCAAGCGGGTCCTGCGCGAGATGGACGCGAACCAGACGATCGGCGTCCACGACATCTGGGTGCCCAACCACTACGTGATCCGACTCTCCGCCGAGGATCATGCCCGCTTCGAGCAGGCCGAGGGCCGGCTGTCCACCGAGCTGCAGCAGCTCGTGGCCGACGGCGCCACCGAACGCGGCTGGAAGCTG
>DATLUW010000859.1:0-2154 GCA_035577825.1 Actinomycetota bacterium
GGCGGGAAGACGCGAGCTCCCGTGCGGCCGCGGGGAGGTCGATCCGGTCTTCCGACGCGGTGTCGAGGGCCGACTCGAACCGTTCGACCAGGCGGGACAGCGACGTCGCACGGTCGACCAGGCGGTCGAGCAGCTCCCGCCTCTGGGCCGGGTCGAGCCGCTCGTCGGCGAGCGTCCGCGCCACGCCGAGCATCACCGTGACCGGCGTGCGGAGCTCGTGGCCGAGGCGTGCGACCAGCTCGTGGCGCCGGCTCACCCGTTCGACGAGGGCGACGTGGGCCTCCTCGAGCTCGCGGGCGCGGTTGCGTTCGCGTTCGAGGGCCTCGGTGAGCTGGTCGATCACGCGGGGGGCGACTGCGGGGGAGAGCACGGCGCCGCCTCCGGCGGCCTCGGAGATCGCGTTCAGGATGACGTCGCCATCGGAGTCCTTGAGCACGTAGCCGGTCGCGCCGGCGACGAGCATCTCGCGGACGATCGTGTCGTCCTCCTGGGCGGTCAGCGCGACCACCCCCAGCGAAGGCCGGGCTGCCTTCATGCGCCGGGTCGCCTCGATGCCGTCCATGACCGGCATCCGGATGTCCATGAGCACGACGTCCGGGTCGATCCGTTCGAGGAGCTCGAGCGCCTCGCGCCCGTTGGTCGCCTCGCCCGCGATCCGGTGGCCTCCGGCCGCCAGCAGGGCGACCAGCGACTCGCGGAACCCGTCGTTGTCGTCGACCACCAGGACCTGCAGCGCGCGGGGCTCGGAGTCGATCCTGCCCGCGGTGGGCGCGCCGAAGAGCGACCCCTGCCGGCGCGGAGCATCCCCCGGGCCGGCCGGGCCGAGCCAGGATCGAGGGTAGGCTTCAGCCACGCACGAGCTCCCTACACGAACGCATACCCAATTGGAATCGGCGGACCGAAGGTCCCTCTTGATACGCCGGAAGTCGAGCTTCGATTCGGGGAGCGGCGAATGCCCGATTCCAGTGAGTCGATTGCCGATGGATTGCCGGCGAACGGTTTCGGAAGCCGCCGGCCTCCGGCATTGCTATCCTTATGGCAGCTGTCCGCACCGTCGTGCGGAACGCCGACGGCGGCCCGTCAGGTGCCGCCGCCACCGAAGACGTGCTCGCCGGTAGCCGACGCGGCCGGCGCCCCGACCCCGATTTCCGAATCCCGGAGCGCGGGCGGCCCGGAGCCAGGCGAGAGGCGAACCTCGGCCGCGCAGCGGCCACTGGCCGCCGGCGGAGTCCCGATCCAGGGATCCGCCCGGCGCCGGGAGACCGCGCGCGGTGAGCAGAAGACCGATTCGCGCGCGGCGCGCGCCCCAGCGAAGCGCCCGCGCACCCTTCCGCGCCGAGGTTCCCGACGAGGGAAGGGAGAACCGAATGAACGACGAGCCCCAGGGGGCCGTCACCGAACGGGCCGGCGCCGACGCGCCCGGGCCCTCTTCCGAGGCATCCGAGCCCCGCTCCGAACCGGCGACCCCGATCGAATCCACCGCCGCGCCGTCCGGCGCGGACGGCGCTTCGAGTCCGGGTTCCGATTCCGCAGACGTGTCCGGCGGCTCCGAGAGCGGAGCCGGGACGACCTCCGCGGCGCGGCGCAGGCGCGGGAGCCGCGGCCGCGGCCGGGGCGGCTCGGGTCGCCCCGCGGCCGCATCGAACGGCGACGAGGGATCGTCCCCCGACGACGCCGACGGAGTCCGGACGGAAACGGCGAGCTCCGACAGCGACCGCACCGAACGCGCGAGCTCCGATGGCGACCGCGCCGCGAGTTCCGATGATTCGCCCCGCGCCGGATCGACCGGCTCCGACGACGGGGAGGCAGCCGGCGGATCCGGTGAAGTCGCACGGCCGCCCGCCCGCCCGCGTTCGCGGAGCCGATCCGGCAGCGGCTCGCGTTCCTCCGGGGGCGCCGCTTCGAGCGACGCCGACCGAGACGAGAAGGACGAACCGAAGGCCTCGGCGACGTCGGACTCCGGCGATCGAGCCGGAACCGACTCTGGAGACGCCTCCGACGCCTCCGGCGAGGCGGGCGACGGCGACGCGGGAACGGGCGCCGGCACCGCCGCCAAGCGCCGGCGGCGCCGCGGCAGCCGCGGACGCGGCCGCAGCCGTGCCGGCGGCGCCCGACCGGCCGCCGAGTCCGGCGACGGTCCGGACGATGCGGGTG
>DATLUW010000860.1:0-2554 GCA_035577825.1 Actinomycetota bacterium
GGCATGGTACCGGCGGAGTCGGCGCTGGAGAGCCGCTCGGTAGACAGATCGCGCCAGCGGATGTGGCGGAATTGGTAGACGCGCACGGTTCAGGTCCGTGTGTCCTATGGGACGTGGAGGTTCAAGTCCTCTCATCCGCACTCTGATACGTCTCGCCATCCTCTGTGCGTCGGCCTGCGCCGTCGCGTCCCTCGCGATGGGAGCTGGTTTGACCAGAGAACGACCGCCCGACGGTGATGTGCCCTGCTCGGCCGCTGCGGAAACGTGCTGGTGGCGGACCGCCCCGGCCGGGCGGAGGGTCGAGCTGGAACGGCTATGCGGATGAGAGGACTTGAACCTCCACGAGCCGAAGCCCACACGGACCTGAACCGTGCGCGTCTACCAATTCCGCCACATCCGCGCGCGGGACAGTGTAGCCGTGGCCCATGGGCCGATCAGCGGAGCACCCGGTACCGGAGGTGCGTGACCCCGGGCGCATCGACCGCCCGGACCTGCTCGAGCCGGAGATCGCCGCCGACATCGTCGAGCAGTCGCTCTCCCCCTCCGAGGATCAGAGGAACGAGGTCGATGTTCAACTCGTCGACCAGTCCTGCCGCGAGGAACTGCCGAGCGGCACTCGCGCCTCCGCTGACCAGGACGTCCTTGTCGCCGGCCGCCTCCCTCGCCTGCTCCAGCGCCGACTCGATCCCGTCCGTCACGAATCTGAACGTCGTACCACCCTTCATCACCAAGGGTTCCCGCGCATGGTGAGTGAGCACGAACACCGGGCCGTGGAAGGGCGGGTCGTCGCCCCACCAGCCGTTCCACGGATCGTCGCCCCACGGGCCGGGACCACCGCCGAACATGTTCCGGCCCATCAACCAGGCGCCGACGGCGGCGATCGACTCCTCGACCACCGGCGTGCTTGCGTTCACCTCGCCGCCTTCGAGGCCGTGCGAGGCTCGCCACGCCGCGTTGCCGACGGCCCACTCGTGCAGCCTCTCACCGCCGACCCCCAGCGGATTCTCGACGCTCTGGTCCGGGCCGGCGACGAAGCCGTCGAGCGACGCCGTGATCTGGATTCTCACCTTGCCCATTTCGTCTCCTTTCCCCGTTCTCTCATCTTCGACTGCGCAGACTCACAGGACTCATCGCCGCGCGCCCGTTAGGATCGGCGTATGGCGAACCTGACCGACGACCTCAAGCGGGTCCCGCTGTTCGGCGATCTCAGCCAGCGGCAGCTGAGGCACCTTGCACGCGACTTTAAGGAACGGTCCTTCCGTCCCGGCGCGACCATCGTCCGGGAGGGGCAGATGAGCGGCGTCGACTTCTTCGTCATCCTCGACGGGGAGGCGACCGTCACGGTTCGCGGCAGGGAGGTCGGGAGACTCGGCGCAGGCTCGTACTTCGGTGAGCTCGCACTGATCGGTGAACGGGAGCGCCTTTCGACCGTCACCGCCTGGACGGAAGTGCGCTGTCTGACAATGGCGTCGTGGCACTTCCGGAAGTTCGTCCAGGCGAACCCCGACGTAGCGTGGAAGCTCCTCCAGCAGCTGGTCAACCTGCTCAGCGCCGAGCTCGCCCGAAAGTGACCGAACCGGTACGCGAGGGACAACCCGCGCCGGACTTCGAGCTCGCCGGCGACGCGGGAGAGAAGGTCCGGCTCGCCGATCTCCGCGGCAGGCAGGTCGTCCTCTACTTCTACCCCAAGGACGACACGCCCGGCTGTACCAAGCAGGCGTGCGGGATCCGCGACTCCTGGGATGCGTTCCGCGATACCGGCGCAGAGGTCTTCGGCGTCAGCCCCGACGGCGAGGCATCGCACGCGAAGTTCAAGAACAAGTACGGGTTGCCGTTCACGCTCCTTGCGGATCCGGACCATGAGCTCACCGAGCGGTACGGCTTCTGGACGCTGAAGACCTTCGGCGGCAAGAAGTACATGGGCGTCGAGCGGTCGACCGTCGTGATAGACGCGAACGGCATGGTGAAGAAGGTCTTCCGGCGCGTGAAGCCGGACGACCACGCGGCACAGGTCCTCCAGGTCCTGGACGAGAACGCCAGCTAGCCTGTTCCTCGGTGAAGCGTGGGGTCGTCCTCATGGCCGCCGCGGCCGTCGCGGCGATCTTCCTGGCCCCCGCGGCAGCGCCGGCGCAGGGCTCCGGCCTGGTCGAGGTGGTCGTCACGCTGGATGCGCCCCCGCTCGCGCAGGCGATCTCCAGGAGCCGCGTACTCACGGCGCGCGTCAAGGCACAGCGTCTCGACCTGCGCTCGCCCACGAGCCGGGGATACCTCGCCGCGCTCGCGACCTCACAGCGCGTGACCGCGGCGCGGATCGCGTCGACGATCCCGCAGGCGCGGGTCACCTGGCGCTACCAGGTCGTCCTCGACGGGCTCGCCGTCGTCCTCCCCCGCTCCGAGCTCGGCCACCTGTCCGAGACAAAGGGCGTAGCAAAGGTCTGGCCCAACGTCACATACCGGCCCCTGCTCGACCGCAGTCCCGGTCTGATCGGCGCGCCGCTGATGTGGAGCCCCGACTTCAGCACGGCCGGGAACGGAATCAAGATCGGGATCATCG
>DATLUW010000861.1:0-3073 GCA_035577825.1 Actinomycetota bacterium
TCCGACGGACCCGCCGGTTCCCGAAGATCCACCGGTGGCGGCACCACCCGTGCCGGAGCCGCCGCTGTTTGCGGAGCCGCCGGTGGCAGCGTTCCCGCCGGCGCCCGCCGTTCCTGTGACAGCTCCCGCGCCGCCGAGCGATCCGGCGCTGCCGGCGCTGCCCCCGCTGCCCGTTCCGTTCACCCCGCCCGATCCCGTCCCGGTCCCCGTTCCTCCGGTTGGAGTCGCACCGCCCGTTGCCCCGGTTCCGATCGGGTTTCCGGACTCTGTCGGAGCGCAAGCAGCCAGCGAGAACGCGATCGAACCGCACAGCGTCGCGTAAATGAGCCGGAACGAACGGGTGAACATGACGGCTATGTCGGCAGGCCGCCGCACTGATCATGCAATTTCCTGCCGATGATTCCTCACCACCGCGGCGTCAACCATTGAGCGCGCGGCCTGGCTCTGTCGACAGTTGCCCCCGAACTGCGCGCTGGCCCCGCAAATGCACAGTCGAAGGTTGATGGGCGATACAATGTGCTCGGTGGTCGGCAAGGTTGTCGTGCTGACGTTGTTGCTGGTGCCGATCGGGTGCCGCTCGCGTCCCGCGTCAGTCGCGGCAGTTGATGCCGGAGTGGACCAGTCGGGTGGTGACACACGCATCGACGGCCTTGTGCTCGATCATCCCGCCGACGTGGCCGTTGATCTAGGCCCGCCCCCGGATCCTATTTGCCTGCCCTCGGGATGGTGCTGGCAGAACCCGTTGCCCATGGGCGGCGCGATGGTCGGCGCCTGGGGCACGCGCACCGACGACGTCTGGGCCGTGGGCAGCGGCGGCACCATCCTGCATTGGAACGGGACGGCGTGGTCGTTCTTCGAGAGCGGGACCACCGAGACGCTGGTGGACATCTGGGGCTCCGGCCGCGACGACATCTGGGCGGTTGGCGGTTATCAGACGGCGGTCGTCGTGCATTGGAACGGCCAGGCCTGGTCGCCGGTCAGCGTGCCGAGCGCGGGGCTTCAGCACGTCTGGGGCAGCGGACCGAACGACGTCTGGGCGGTTGGTTGGAGCGGATGGATCATGCATTGGAACGGCACGGCTTGGTCCCTGGTGCCGTCCTCCACGACCGGCGATCTCTTCTCGATCTGGGGCAGCCGCAGCGACGACGTCTGGGCTGTCGGCCAAACGCGAACGTTCCAATCGCTTGCCTTGCACTGGGACGGGACGACGTGGTCGCAAGTGCAGGTTCCTGCCGAGTTCGGCCTGCAGACGATCTGGGGCAGCGGCGACAAAGACGTATGGGCCATCGGCAGCCAAGCGTCAGACGACTTCATCCACTGGGATGGTACGAGCTGGACGACGGTCGTTGCTCCTTACCACAGCGGTTTCCTACGGCTGTGGGGCCTCGCCGCCGACGACATCTGGGCCGCGGGTAAGGATGGATACGTCGCCCACTGGAACGGTCAAGCGTGGAAGACGACCTTGACCGAGGAAGAAGGCTACTTGATGGCGGCATGGGGCGCGGGTGCGAACGACGTCTGGCTACTGGGGACGCACACGCTCCTGCACTGGAACGGATCGGCGCTCACGAACTTTCGCCGAGGGCCCGACACGACTTTCACGGGGCTGTGGGCCAGCAGCGCCACCGACGCGTGGGTGGTAGGCAGCCGGTACATGAGCGGCTCGACGAAGAGCACGCCCCTTCTCCACTGGGATGGGCGCACCTGGTCGCCGGTGAGCCCGGGTGCGAATGACGATCTCGTGGCGGTCTGGGGCGCCGGTCCGTCGGATGTTTGGGTGGCGGGGTTCAGCACCGTCTTCCACTTCAACGGCAGCGCATGGAGCGCCGCGACCAAAGCGCCGACCGGTACGCTGTTCCGCAGCGTGTCCGGAACAGCGACGAACGACGTCTGGGTCCCCGGAGACAAAATCCTGCTTCATTGGGACGGTACGTCGTGGCAACCGCGTCCCGAGATCACCACCGAGGACCTCTACGTCGTCTGGTCAGCCTCCTCGACCGATGCGTGGGCTGTAGGCGACGCCGGTGCGATGCTTCACTGGAATGGTTCCACGTGGGCGGGGGTGGCGAGCGGGACGACCGCTCGGCTGACGGGTCTGTGGGGCGCAGCCGCGAACGACGTCTGGGCCGCGGGCGTGCTCTTCGACCCGAACGTGACGGATCCTCGGGTGGTGATCCACTGGGACGGAACGACCTGGGCCAGCGCACCCAAGCCCGCTGGCGCGGGGATCGACGTCCTGTGGGGTACGTCCCGCAACGATATCTGGGGCTCCTCGGGCTCGATCTCCCACTGGGACGGCACTGCGTGGCAGCGCGTGACCACCTCGGGCGGTCCCTTCGGCAGCGTGTGGGGCCCCGACCGAAACAGCCTCTGGGCGGTGTCGAGCTCGGGATACATTCTCTACCTGCAGCGCTGAGTCGCCGCCGCGCCGTCTGCATTCGCGATCCGAAAGCGGTAGGTTCGTGGGATGGAGACCCGCTTCACCGAGCTCGAGATTCGCTATTCGCACCTCGAACGCCAGGTCGCCGACCTGTCGGACGTCGTCTTCGGGCAGCAGAAGATCATCGAGTCGCTGCAACGCGAGCTCGCGAACCTTCGCGTGAAGGTGCGAGAGCTCGGCGACCCGGTCGTCGACGAGAAGCCGCCTCACTATTGAGCTCAATCGCGAGTGACGCAGCACCTCGACTGACGCTGCCCCGGTGACATCGCCAGCAAACGATGCTGACAGATCGGCAGCGCTCGATCCCGAGTTCCGCGTGCGACGGCGGTTCTGCGTGCGGTACGCGCATTGCTCATTGCGCAGGCGATGCGAACAATGCCGTTACGATTTCGATATGCAGCGCGCATCGGGTGGGCGGCGCTCTTGGTTGGCTGGAATGCGCGCTTGTACCTGCCGGTACCTCGCGGTCGGCCCCGACGATCCGACGCTCTCGATCTGTCGCGCCATGCGGGGACCGGAGCCGTCGTCCGCCGCGTTCGAATCGCTGACGGCCCAGGCATCCTCCAACCGCGGTGGCCACGTTCCGGTGACGTCGACGTCGACGAGCAAGCGCCCGAGGTCGGCAGGCTCACG
>DATLUW010000862.1:0-2467 GCA_035577825.1 Actinomycetota bacterium
AACGCCCGCTCGCGCGAACGCCCCACCCGCCCCCGCAGCTGGTACATCTGGGCGAGCCCCAGCCGGTCGGCCCGTTCGACCACCAGCGTGTTCGCCGTCGGGACGTCCAGGCCGGACTCGATGATCGTCGTGCACACCAGCACGTCCGCCTCGCCCTCCCAGAACTTCAGCATCTCCTTCTCGAGCGCGTCCTCGTCCATCTGCCCGTGCGCCACGATCACCCGCGCCTCGGGAATCTCCTTCTGCAAGCGAACCGCCGCCCGGTGGATCGTCTGCACCCGGTTGTGCACCCAGAACACCTGCCCGCCCCGCAGCAGCTCTCGGCGAACCGCGCCGAACCCCAGCCCGTCGTCGTACGGCCCGACGTAGGTCAGCACGGGCTGGCGGTCCTCGGGCGGCGTGTCCAGCACCGAGAGCTCCCGCACTCCGGTCAGCGCCATCTCCATCGTCCGCGGGATCGGCGTCGCGGTCATCGTCAGCACGTCCACGTGCGCCCGCATCTGCTTGATGCGTTCCTTGTGCGCGACGCCGAACCGCTGCTCCTCGTCGACCACGAGCAGCCCGAGATCCTTGAACTGGACATCGGAGTTCAGCAGGCGATGCGTCCCGATCACGACGTCGATCGAACCCGCGGTCAGCCCGCGGACGACCTCCTTCTGTTCCGCGACCGAGAGGAACCGCGACAGCATCGCCACCTTCACCGGGAACGCGGTGAACCGCTCGGTGAACGTGACGTAGTGCTGTTCGGCCAACAGGGTCGTCGGTACGAGCACTGCGACCTGCTTGCCGTCCATCACCGCCTTGAACGCCGCCCGGATGGCGATCTCGGTCTTGCCGTAGCCCACGTCGCCGCACACCAGACGGTCCATCGGCACCGGCTGCTCCATGTCGCGCTTGACCTCGTCGATCGCCGTGAGCTGGTCGCGGGTCTCCTCGAACGGGAACGCGTCCTCGAGCTCACGCTGCCACGGCGTGTCCGGCTTGAACGCGTACCCGGGTACCGCCATCCGGACGCTGTACAGACGGACGAGCTCCCCGGCCATCTCCTGCACGGCGCGGCGGACGCGCGCCTTCGCCCGCGGCCAGTCGTTGGAGCCGAGCTTGGTGACGCGGGGCTGCTCGCCGCCCAGGTACTTCGCGACCACGCCGACCTGGTCGGCCGGGACGTACAGCTTGTCGCCGCCGCCGTACTCGAGGAGCAGGAAGTCCCGCGCGGAACCCTTGATCTCGCGGTGGACGATGCCGCCGAAGCGGGCGACGCCGTGCACGTGGTGCACGGCGTAGTCCCCCGGCTCGAGCTCCAGCGCGATCGCGTCCGCGCGTCGCTTCGCGATGCGCGGCTGCTGCCGGGTGTGCCGCCGGACCCCGAAGAAGTCCTCCTCCCCCGCCACCGCCAGCCGCCCCGGCCGGAACACGAACCCGCCGCCGACCGGCGCCTCGACCGTGTCGACGCTCGACCCACCGCGCTCCACCACCAGCTCCCGGGCCCGGTCGAGCGACCCGTGCGCCTCGGCTGCGATCAGCACGCGGTGGCCGGTCCGCGAGAGGTCGGCCACCCGTTGCGCCATCTCGGCCGGGTTCCCGGCCGCCGTTCCCCACGTCGACAGCCCGAGCTCGAGCCCCTCGGAGAACTCGGACAGGTGCAGCACCTGCCGGCCCTCCACCGCCTCGTCCAACGACGAGACGAACGGCGCGCCCGGCCACCCGGTGGCCGCCGCCAGGGCGGCGGCCTCCTCCGCGATCCGGGTCGCCCGGTCGGCGACCCGCCGACCGGGCGCCAGCACCACCCACGCCCCCCGCGGCAACAGCGCCGCGGGCGGCTCCAGCGCCGGGTACACCAGCCCGGCGAGCGTCTCCATCCCCTCGAACTCGAGCCCCTCCCCCAGCCGGGCCAGCCCGTCGCGGAACCGCCCGAGGTGCCGCGGCGCGGCCCGTTCGGCCAGCGACCGCACCTCCTCCGAAGCCAGCAGCTCGCGGACCGGATGCACCGAGATCCGGTCCAGAGCGCCGGTCGACAGCTGCGTCGCCGCCGAGAACTCGCGCAGCGAGTCGATGTCGTCTCCCCAGAACTCCGCCCGGACCGGCCGGCGCGCCACCCCCGGGAAGAGGTCGACCGTCCCGCCCCGCACGGCGAACTCCCCGCGGTGCTCGACCACATCCGCCCGCGCGTACCCCAGCGCGACGAGGCGTTCGGCCAGCGCGTCCGGTGCCACGGAGTCGCCCTTCGCCACCTCCAGCGGCTCGTGCGCCCCGAGGTCCGGCGGGATCCCCTGGATCGCCGCCAGCGCCGGCGCGACCACGACGAAGGCCCGGCTCCGCCCGGCGGCCGCCTCGGTGGTGGCGGCCGTCCGCATGGCCGCGGCGGCGGCGGCCCGCCGGGCGGCGATCTCCGGCGCCGGGCTGATGCCCTCGTACGGCAACGACTCCCACGACGGGAACAGCACGACGCGGTCCCCCCCCAAATATG
>DATLUW010000863.1:0-2868 GCA_035577825.1 Actinomycetota bacterium
GGGCGCGCCGAGGCTGCTTCTGCTTGACGAGCCGACCACCGGGCTGGACCCGCGGGCGCGGATCGACCTGTGGGACGCCATCCGCGACCTAGTCGAACAGGGAACGGACGTCCTGCTCACCACGCAGTACCTGGACGAGGCCGATCACCTGGCGTCGCGGATCGTGATCATCGACCACGGCAGAGCCATCGCGAACGGCACGCCGACGGAGCTCAAGCGCCGTGCCGGTCGCAACGTGATCGAGGCCCACGTCCGGACCGTCGAGGACATCCCGGTCGTGGCGGAAGCGCTCGGCCGGCTGTCGGGCGGCGAGGCGACCGTGGACGAGGCCACGCGCCGGGTCAGCGTCGGCGTGGAGGGCGAGGGCGACCACGTGTCGACGTGGGCCCGGATGCTTGAGGACCTCTCGGGCTCGATCGACGACATCGCCCTGCGCCCGCCCAAGCTCGACGAGGTCTTCCTGGCCCTCACCGGCCAGGCCCTGGAGGAGGAACCCACGAACGGTCAGCGCAAGCGCGGCCGGCAGAAGGCCGGCGCCGGCGCCGAGAGCTGAGCCGTTCGGACGGACGAGCACAAGGGAGCACAACGATGGCAACCACGACCTTCTCCCCCACCACCCTCACCCCGGCGACCCAGCCCACGACGCTCCTCGCGAGCACGCTGGTCGTCGCCAAGCGCGCCCTGAAGAAGTTCATGCGCACGCCGCAGCTGGTCGTGCTCGGAACGATCCAGGGCGTGATGTTCCTGCTGATCTTCCGGTACGTGTTCGGCGGGGCGATCGGCCTCCCCGGCGGGCTCGACTACGTGAACTTCCTGGTGCCGGGGTTCATCACGACGGGCGTACTGTTCGGCGGCATGAGCGCGTCGATCGCGATGGCCGAGGACATGGAACAGGGCTTCGTCGACCGGCTGCGGTCGCTCCCGATGCCCAGGTCGTCGGTCCTGACGGGGCGCTCGGTCGCCGACACCGTGATCCAGACCTGGAGCACGACCCTCATGGTGATCGTTGGGTTCGTCGTGGGGTTCCGGATCCACGGCACGATCGGCGCGGCGATCCTGGCCTACCTGCTGCTGATCGTGTTCGGGTTCGCGTTCGAGTGGCTGTTCCTGTTCCTCGGCATGGCCGCCGGCAACGCGCAGGCCGCGCAGGGGATGGCGCTGCTGGTGTTCCCGTTCACGTTCATCTCGAGCGCGTTCGTGCCGGTGGACTCGCTGCCGGGCGTGCTGAAGGTGATCGCCACACACCAGCCCATCACGTTCATGGTGAACGCGGTCCGAACCCTGACCCAGGGGAAGGCCGCCGAGGTGCTGCTGGGGCACCCGGCGAGCTACTGGGTGTCGCGCTCGCTGCTGTGGTGCGTGGTGCTGGTCGCGGTGTTCGCGCCGCTCGCCATCGGCCGGTACCGCCGCGGGTAGGTCGTTTCGATGAGCGTGTTCACCGATGCCGAGCTCGAGTACCTCGGGTCGCAGCCGCTGGCGCGACTCGCCACGGTGGGGCCGGACGGCCAGCCGCACGTCTCGCCGGTGACGTCCCGCTACAACTGCGAGGAGGACGCCGAGGCCGGCGCAGCTTCGATCGGGATCAACGCCCGCGACGTCGGGTGATCGCGGACTCGCGGCCTGTTCCCGGAGACGACGGGTTCGTCGCGGGTGGAGGAGAATCCGCCGTGACGACGGAAGAGACTCGGCGACTGATGCGGCATCGTTGGGCCGTCCGCGACCACAGGGAGGCATCGGTGAGGCGAATCCTGCGAACACTCGTCGCCGTCGGGGCGGCCGTCTCGGCCGTCGTCGTCGGCGCCGGCTCCCCCGCGTCGGCGGGCTCGCTCTGCGACTCGTCGTTCCACGTCTTCACGACGCCGAATGCGTCCTCGGGCGGGACCACCCTCGACGCGGTGGCTGCGTTCTCGCCGACCAACGCCTGGGCGGTCGGGACGGGCAACGGCGAGGGGTTCTCGATCCACTGGAACGGCACCAACTGGAGCGAGGTCTCCGTCCCGGTCGTGGCCGGGGGCGACCAGCTGTTCGCGGTCGCGATGGCCGGGGCCCATGACCTCTGGGCGGTCGGCGTCTTCACGAACGCCCACGGCAAGGCGCGATCGCTCGCGCTCCATCGGACGGGGTCGACCTGGGTGCACGTCCCGACGCCGAACGTCGGCAAGGGTCCGAACAGCCTGTTCCGGCTGTCCGTCGTCGCCCCCGACGACGTGTGGGCGGCCGGCGAGGGCACGGTCGGTGGCGACGCCCGCGCGCTCGTCCTGCATTGGAATGGGAACCGGTGGACCAAGGTGGACTTCCCCACGGTCATCGATGGGCAGAACTTCATGGAGGGGATGACCGCCGCGGGGCCGAACGACGTGTGGGTCGTCCTGCAACTCCTGGGTGCGAGCGGCCACGACCGGGCGGCGACGTTCCACCGGGTCGGTTCCTCGTGGCATCGCGTCCCGTTCACGCAGCCGACCGCGTTCGACGTCAGCCCCAGGGATCTGTTCGCGCTCGGCCACAACTCGATCTGGATGGCGGGGTTCTACGATGACACCGGCGCCGCCGTCCCGATGCTCGAACACTGGAACGGCATCACGTGGAAGCAGTTCACGGGCGTGAACCCCACCTCGTTCGTGTTCCTCGAAGGGCTCGCGGCGCTCGGGCCGCACGCGGTGTACACGTTCGGCAACTACGAGGACGGTTCGACGACGCACTCCCTCGTCGAGAAGTTCAACGGGACCGCCTGGCATCAGGTGTCGTCCGAAGACGTCGGCGGAGCGGACCTCACGGTGTTGGACGGCGGCGCCGCGGTGAGCGCCGGCTCCCAGCACCGAGTCTTCACCGCCGGCTCCTCGGAGACGGGTGGCGTCCGCCACTCCGTGG
>DATLUW010000864.1:0-3275 GCA_035577825.1 Actinomycetota bacterium
TCGCGACCAAGGTCCCGGCCACGCGTCCCAGGAGCACTTGTTCGCTCTCCTTTCGGTTGCGCTGCAGGCGTTGCGTGCAGCGGCTAGGACGCCTGCCCGATCTCGCCCTCGGCCTCGTCGCGCCGGCCGAGCGGGAGCACCAGGTCGATGTTCGCGTGCGGCCGCGCGATGACGTGGGTCGCGATGATCTCGCCGACCTTCTCCGCGTTCTGGATGCCGGCCTGCACCGCGGCCTTCACCGCCGCGACGTCGCCCCGCACGATCGCGGTGACGTAGCCGCCACCGGTCTCCTCGTAGCTCACCAGCTCGACCTTGGCCGCCTTCACCATCGCGTCGGCCGCCTCGACCATCGCCGCGAAGCTCCGGGCCTCGATCATCCCCAGCGCATCTGCCATGTTCGCCCTCTCCTTCCGATCGAACTCCGCCGCCGAACGCGACCCGCGCCCGGCAATCCTGAATGGCGCTACCGGCTGCCCGACTTCATCTCCCGGCCCTCGAGGCCCTCGATCGCCGCGACGGCCGCCTGCCAGCCGACGTCGATGTCCTGCTCCTCGCCCCCGAGGTAGATGCGCCCGTTCGAACCGACCGACCGAACCTCGAGGACGTTGATGTTCGCGGCTTTCTCGGCCTCGTTCGCCGCGAGCGCCGCGTACGCTGCCGGTTCGCACTCCATGACGTACAGCGTCTGCCCGCCGAGGATCATCTGGCCGTGCCGCGTCCGGTTGATCAGCTGGGCGTGGTGGTCGGTGATCCGCCGCACGATCTGGCTCGACAGGATCCGCGGCTTGATGCGGTCGGTCTCCTTCGCGCCGATCTGCGTCAGGATCTCCTCGCCCGCGGCGCGGGCGTCCGCCTGGTCCGTCGAGTGGATCTCCAACATGCCGTAGAACCGCTCGATGATCTGCATGCCCGGCGTCACGTTCGTCGACTTGAGCGCGATGTCGGTGAGCCGGTTGATCTCGATGCCGGGCGAGATCTCCACGTACAGCGACGCGTCGCCCGGCAACGGCAGGAACCCCTGCGCCACCGTTCCCAGGAACGCGGCGTACTGCGGCTGGAGGCTGTCCAGGAAGCAGTACGCGCGCAGCTCGATGCCGTTGGTCACGCAACCCCCCTTCGCTGTTCGCCGATGATCTCGACGCCGGCGGAGGCCCCGATGCGGGTCGCCCCAGCGGCGATGAAGTCGCGCACGTTCTCGAGCGTCCGGATGCCCCCGGCCGCCTTCACGCCGAGCTTCGGCCCGACGGTCTCCCGCATCAGCAGGACGTCCTCGACGGTCGCGCCGTGCGGCCCGTACCCGGTCGAGGTCTTCACGTAGTCGGCCTTCGCCTCCTTGGCGAGGTGCGACGCGATGACCTTCTCCTCGTCCGTCAGGAGCGCTGCCTCGATGATCACCTTGTTGAGCGCGCCGGCCTCGTGGCACGCGTCGCTCACCTTGCGGATGTCGTCGCGAACCACGTCGTACATCCCGCTCTTGACCGCGCCGACGTTGATGACCATGTCGATCTCGCGGGCGCCGTCGCGGATGACCCGCCGCGTCTCGAACGCCTTCATCTCCGCCGGCGTCGCCCCGAACGGGAACCCGACCACGCTGGCGACCTTGACGTTCGTCCCGCGGAGACGCTCGGCGCACCGGCGGACCCAGAACGGGTTCACGCACACGGAGGCGAACCCGAACTCCTTCGCCTCGTCGCACAGCTCGTCGATGTCCTGCTGGGTGGCGTCGGGCTTCAGCAGCGTGTGGTCGATGTACCTGGCGAGGTCGGCCGGGACGTTCGCGCCGCTGCCGCGGTAGCTGATGCGGCCCGCGCCCGTGTCCACCATGCCCCGGACCTTGTCCGAGCAGTGGGCGGCGCACGAGCCTCCGCAGTCCTGGCAGACGTCCGCGCCGGAGGCCCGGTCCACCTTGAGGACCGCCACCACCTCCCGCGTGACCGCCTCGATGAGGTCGTCCCTGGTGCTCACTTCGGTTGCTCCTTCCGTTGCCTTCTGCGTGTCAGCGCCGGGCGCGGTCGCCCGCGTACCGGCGTTCGATGTCCGTGATCTTGTCCACGCGCCGGGCGTGGCGGTCGCCGCCCCACGCGGTCGAGAGCCATGCCTGAACGATCTGCAGCGCGAGCGCTTCGCCAAGCAGGCCCGCGCCCAGCGCGAGCACGTTCGCGTGGTTGTGCTCGCGGCTGTTCCGCGCGCTCGAGATGTCCCAGCAGGTCGCCGCGCGGATGCCGGGGACCTTGTTGGCCGCGATGGCCGAACCGATCCCCGCGCCGTCGACGACGATTCCCCACCGGCATGAACCGTCGGCCACCAGCCGCGCGACCGCTTCGGCGAAATCCGGGTAGTCGACCGACTCGGTCGAGTGCGTTCCGACATCACTGACGCTGAACCCGTGTTCGCGGAGGTCGCGCGCGATGCGCTCCTTCAACGCGAACCCGCCGTGGTCCGCCCCGATCGCGATGTCCCCGCCACCGTCCGACGCCGATGCGCCGGGCGGACGCGCCGGTTCGGCGTTCGCTTCCGATGGCCGAACGGGCGCCGGCGACGCGTCGAGGTCCTCCGGCGCGAACCCGCCCACGATCTGCGCGACGATCGCGCGGACCTCCTCCTCCGAGGGCAGGTCGCTCACGCCTCGCCTCCGGCGTCGACGGGCGGCTGCATGGCCACCCGGTACTCGTACCGCTCGCTCACGAACAGCAGCCGCGTCGACTCGACCACCCGGTCGTCCGACGTCCAGCTGATCCGCTTCACGACCAGGACCGGTTCGCCCGGGTCGCACTCCAGCTGCGTCGCCAGGGAAGTGTCCGCGACGCTCGCCGAGATGGTCTCCTCCGCCCGGTGCAGCACGATCGACACCGGCGGCCGCTGCAGCAGCTCGTACAGCGAACCCCGATCCAGGTGCTCGAACAGCTCCTCGTTCGCCTCGATCAGGTCGTGGGACAGCCAGGTGTCGGCGAGCCCGACCACCCGGTCGTCCGCCATCAGCAGGCGAACCAGATGCCGCCCCGTGGACCCTGCGGGGACCCCGAGCTCCTCGGCGACCTCGTCCGGGAGCGGCTCCAGCGACGAGCTCAGCATCCGGTGCGATGGAACGAACCCCTGCGACCGAGCGAGCTCGCTGAAGGACTGCAGCCGCGGGACGTGCCGGATCTTCGGCGAGGCGACGAAGGTCCCGAGCCCCTGCACCCGCCGCACGACGCCCTCGTGCTCGAGCGACGCGAGCGCCTGCCGGATGGTCGCCCTCGACACACCGTAGGCGCGTTCGATCTCGGACTCGGTGG
>DATLUW010000865.1:0-7748 GCA_035577825.1 Actinomycetota bacterium
AACGCCGACGCGGCGGACGCGATCGCCCCCGCCGTCGCTCGCGGCACGATCGTGTGCTCGCTGCAGAACGGCGTGGACAACGAGTCGTTCCTGGGGGACCGGTTCCCCCAGGCGACGATCGTGGGGGGCACCAGCCGGATCGAGGCGTTCGTCGTGTCGCCGGGCGTGGTCGCCCAGCGGGGCGGGCAGTCCGAGTTGACGCTCGGCGCGTTCGCCGCGGCCGATCGCCCGGCCGCCGAGCGCCTGGGCGAGGCCGTGGAGGAAGCTGGAATCCCGCTGACCGTGACCGACGACATCCGGGCCGCGCTGTGGTTGAAGCTCGTGGTCATCACCGGGCTGGGCGGCGTGACCGCCTACGCGCACGGCACGATCGGCGACGTCCTCGCCGATCCCGAGCTCGAGCGGCTGCTCCGGGACGTCCTCGCGGAGACGGACGCGGTCGCCCGGGCGCTCGGCATCGCGATCCCGCCGGGCCTCCCCGACACGGTCCGCGCGTACGCGGAGTTCCAGCTCGATCGGGGGTTCAGCTCGTCCATGGCCCGCGACGTCGAACGCGGCAAGCCTCTCGAGATCGAATGGCTGAACGGCGCCGTGGTCCGGTACGGACGGCAGGCCGGCGTTCCCACGCCGGCGAACCAGCGGGTCCTCGACGCGCTGCTGCCGCTCCATCGCGCGGCCATGGCCCGGCGCACGGCCGCGTCCTCGGCCGGGTCAGTCGGCGATGCCGCCAGCGAATCCCAGCCGGCGTGAGACGGCCGTCGCCGCGTCCAAGACCAGGCGGCCCAGCAGGGCCACCTCCTCCGGCCGGACCCGGAACGCCGGCCCAGACACCGACAGGGCAGCGACCGCGCGGCGACCCGCCCCCCGGATCGGCGCCGCGATCGCGTTCAGCCCCAGCTCGAGCTCCTCGAACGTCTGCGCGTAGCCCCGTTCGCGCACCGTCGCCAGCTGCTCGGCGAGGGCCCGGCGGTCGACGATCGTCCGCGGCGTCAACGCCGAGAGCGGGCCGCGGAGCAGGCTGTCGCGTTCGGCCTGATCGGCGAACGCGAGCAGGACCTTGCCGGCGGCGGTCGCATGCAGCGGGGTTCGGCGCCCCACCCAGCTGACGCTCACGATCGAGCGCGCGCCCGAGGCCTGGTCGAGGTAGATGACCTCGTCGCCGGACAGCACGCCGACGTTCACGGTCTCCCGCGTTCGCTCGGCGAGGTCCACCACGACCGGCCGGGCGGCGCGCACGAGATCGAGGTCGGCCATCGCCGCGCCCGCCAGCGCCACCAGCCGGAACCCGAGCCGGTACCGGTCCGAGTCGGGATCGCGCCGGACGAACCCGTGCTCGGCGAGCGTGGCCGCCAGCCGGGAGGCCGTGGCCTTGTGGACGCCGAGCCGGCGGCCCAGCTCGGTCACGCCGAGCTCGCCGGCCTCGCCGATCAGCTCGATCGCGCGCAGCGCGCGCGAGACCGACTGGAGCCCCGCCTTGCCGCCTTCGTCTGCCATGGCGCAACCACCGTGCCGAGGGCGCAACACCGTAGACCGGGCGCCGGGGCCGGTCAACGGGCGGCCGCGGGTTGCGGTCAGCGCACCCCGCGGGTCGACAACGCAACCCGCGATGCAGGACGGTCGCCGGGACGGCCTGGCGAACGGAGCGGTAGGGTTCGCCCGTTCGAGGGGTGTTCGAGAGGGGACGGCGAGCGGGCCGCCGAGGGCGGGCTCGGGGGAGGTCAGGGCGGTATGGCGACGGTCCCGCCGCGGGCGAACGTCGTGATCATCGGCGGCGGCATCGTGGGCAACAGCATGGCCCACCAGCTCGCGCTCCAGGGGTGGACCGACATCGTGCTCCTCGACAAGGGGCCGTTCCCGAATCCCGGGGGCTCGACCGGGCACGCGTCGAACTTCATCTTCCTGGTGGACCACTCGAAGGAGATGACCGCGTTCACCCTCGACAGCGTCCGCCAGTACCGCGAGCTTGGCGTGTTCACCGAGTGCGGGGGCATCGAGGTCGCGCGCACGCCGGAGCGGATGGAGGAGCTGAAGCGCCGGGTCGCCTCGGGGACCTCGTGGGGCATCGAGGGCATGGAGCTGCTGACCCCGGCGCAGGTCAAGGAGCAGGTCCCGTTCATCGACGACTCCGTGATCCTCGGCGGGTTCTTCACGCCGGGCGTCGGCGTCGTGGACTCGCTGCGCGCGGGCACCCTGATGCGTGAGCGGTGGATCGAGGCCGGCGTGCTGACCGTCGCCGGGAACACCGAGGTCACCGGCCTCGACGTCGAGGACGGGCACATCAGGGGCGTCCGGACCGACCAGGGCGACGTCCGCGCCGACACGGTCGTGATCGCGTGCGGCATCTGGAGCCCGCGCATCGCGGCGATGGCCGGCGCGTCGATCCCGCTGACGCCCGCGGTCCACCAGATGATCGACATCGGCCCGGTGCCTCTGTTCACGCAGACGACCGGCGAGATCGCCTTCCCGATCGTCCGCGACGTCGACACGAACATGTACGAGCGTCAGAACGGCGGCGACTTCGAGATCGGCTCGTACGCCCACCGCGCGATCCTCATGGAGCCCGAGGAGATCCCCTCGATCGAGGAGTCGGCGCTCTCCCCCACCCAGCTGCCGTTCACGGCGGAGGACTTCGACCCGCAGATGGAACAGGCCCTCGAGCTGTTCCCGAACATCGTCGGCGACGAGAAGATCGGCATCCGCCATTCGATCAACGGGCTGCTGTCGCTCACGCCGGACGGCATGCCGATCCTCGGCGAGACCGCCGAGGTGCAGGGCCTGTGGTCGGCCGCGGCGATCTGGATCAAGGAGGCCCCCGGCATCGCGAAGGCCGTGGCCGAGTGGATGACCAACGGGTGCCCCGAGATCGACGTGCACGCCTCCGACGTCGCCCGGTTCTGGCCGCACCAGCAGTCGCCGACGCACGTCAAGGCCCGGTCGGCGGAGGGCTACAACAAGACCTACGGCATCGTGCACCCGGCCGAGCAGTGGTCCTCGAACCGCAACGTCCGACTGAGCCCGTTCAACGAGCGCGAGCGCGAGCTCGGCGCGGTGTTCATCGAGACGGCCGGCTGGGAGCGCCCGGTCTGGTACGAGTCGAACGCTCCGCTGCTCGAGCGGTACGACGACCGGGTCATGCCCCGCGAGGCCGAGTGGGAGTCGCGCTGGTGGTCCCCGATCGTGAACGCCGAGCACCTCGCGCTCCGGGACGGGGTCGGCCTGATCGACCTGTCGGCGTTCTCCGTGATCGACGTGGCGGGGCCGGGGGCGTGCGAGTTCCTGCAGTGGGTCGCCGTGGCCGAGCACGACGTGCCGGTCGGCCGCGTGATCTACACGTCGTGGCTGAACGCCGCCGGTGGCGTGAAGGCCGACCTCACCACGATGCGCCTCGGGCCGGACCGGTACCGCGTGGTCACCGGCGCCCTCTCCGGCCGGACCGACCGGAAGTGGCTGCTCGACCACCTCCCGGAGGACGGCTCCGTGGTCGTGACCGACGCGTCGAGCGCGTGGTGCACGCTCGGCGTGTGGGGGCCGAACGCCCGCGACCTCGTGTCGTCGCTGACCGACGACGACGTCTCGCACGAGGGGTTCCCGTTCGCCACATGCCGGTGGATCACGCTCGGGCCCGTCCGGGTGCTCGCGTCGCGCATCTCGTACGTGGGCGAGCTCGGCTGGGAGCTGTACGCGCCCATGGAGCAGGGGCGGGCGCTGTGGGACGCCGTGTGGGAGGCCGGTCGCGCCGTCGACGCCGTGCCCGTCGGCGTGGGTGTGTACCTGAACAGCGGCAGGCTCGAGAAGGGATACCGGGCGCACGGCAACGAGCTCGAGACCGAGTACGACCTGGTGGAGGCGGGGATGCAGCGGCCCAAGGTCAAAGACACCGACTTCGTGGGGCGCGACGCGTACATCGCCCAGCGCGACGGGCAGCCGGCCGCCGTCCTGTGCACGCTGACCGTGGACGACCCGACCTCGTCGAGCGGCGTGAAGCGCTACATGCTCGGCCGCGAACCGATCCTCACCCCCGACGGCAAGCCGATCGAGGACGCGAGGGGGCGCCGTTCGTACGTGACGAGCGCCGCCTCCGGCCCATCCGTCGGGAAGCACCTGCTCATGGCGTACCTCCCGCCGGAGCTCGCCCGGGAGGGCGAGCCGATGCTGGTGGAGTACTTCGGCGAGCGGTACCCCGTGACCGTCGCCGTGGCCGGCAGCCGGCCGCTGTTCGATCCGGAGAACACCCGGATCCGGCGTTGAGGCACGCGGCGATGTCGCAGGGCGGGCGCGGATGAACGTCCTCGTCTGCGTCAAGCGCGTCCCGGCGACGGCTGGCCGGATCCGCCTCGTCGAGGGCGACCGGGAGATCGACACGCGCTACCTGGGCTTCACGGTCAGCCCGCACGAGGAGTGCGCGGTCGAGGAGGCTGTGCGGCTGGTCGAGGCGAACGGCGGCTCGGTCACCGTGCTGACGCTCGGCCCCGAGGAATCAGTCGACCAGCTCCGCGCGGCCGTGGCGGTGGGCGCGCACCGCGCCGTCCACCTCGCCTCGGACGGCCGGGAGTGGGACCCGGGCGCGACGGCCGACGCGATCGCCGACGCGGTCCGGGCGGACATGGAGGCCGGGACGGCGTACGACCTGCTCCTGTTCGGCAACGAGGCCGCCGACACCGGCGACTACCAGGTGCCGGTCCGGGTGGCGCACGCGCTCGGCCTGCCCTGCGTGACCGGCATCAAGCGGCTGTCGGTCGACGGCGGACGGGCAACCGCCCGGCGCGAGGCGGCCGGCGGATGGGAGGTGTTCGACGTCCCGCTCCCCGCGGTGGTCGCCGTGCGCGAGGGGATCAACCTGCCGCGGTTCGCCTCGGTGCCGGGGCGACTGCGCGCGCGCAAGACCCCGGTCGAACGCCGCGAGCCGGCCTGGCCGGGGAACGGCCTCGAGATGGTGCGGCTGGTCGTCCCCGGCGGCGAGGACAAGCGCGTCGAGGTCCTCGGCACCGGTCCGGACGCCGCGCCGGCCGCCGCGTCGATCATCCGGAACCTGGGGCTCGCCCCGTGACGGTCCTCGTCTTCTGCGAGCACGAGGACGGCGCGATCGCCGAGGCCTCGCTCGAGACGGCAACGCTCGCGCGCCGGCTGGCGGGCGCGACCGGCGACGACGTGCAGGCCGTCGCGGTGGGCGGCGACCACGCGGGCGACACCGGCCTCGGACCGATCCCGCTGCACGTCGCCGACGACGAGCGTCTCGCCGGCGGCTACGCCCCGGCGGCGTGGGCGCGTTCGGTCGCAGACGCGGCCCGGCGCACGGGCGCGGAACTGGTGATGGCCGCCGCGACCGACCGCGGAAACGAGATCGCCGCGTACGTCGCGGCGTTCCTCGGCCAGCCGATGGCGGCGAACTGCACCGACGTTCGCCCGGCCGACCCGCTCGAGGTCACGCGGGTGCGGTGGGGCGGGAGCCTGCTGGAGGAGGCAACCCTGACCGGATCGCCGAAGGTCCTCACCGTGAGCCCGCACGCGATCGCCGCTGAGCGGGCGGCCGGCGCCGCCCACGTGCAACCGTTCCAGCCGGAGCTCGCGGACGACGACCTCCGCGTTCGGGTCACCGCACGGGAGGAGCCCCCGGCCGGCAAGGTCTCGCTCGGCGAGGCGCGCGTGGTGGTGGGCGGCGGGCGCGGGATGGGCGGCGCCGATGGATTCTTGGTGCTCGAGGAGCTGGCCGGGCTGCTCGGCGGCGCGGTCGGGTGCTCCCGGGCCGTGACGAGCGCCGGATGGCGGCCCCACTCCGACCAGATCGGCCAGACCGGCGCGCGGATCGCGCCCGACCTCTACATCGCGTGCGGCATCAGCGGGGCGATCCAGCACATCGTGGGGTGCAAGGCGGCCAAACGGATCATGACCATCAACACCGATCCCGAGGCGCCCATCCTCGCGCAGTCGGACTGGGCGATCACCGGCGACGCCCGAGCGGTGGTCGCGGCGCTGGTGGCCGAGCTCCGTTCGGGCGGCTGACCGCGGCTACCCCGCGGCCGCGTGGGCCTGCTCGCGCGAGCGCCACTCGGCCGACTCGCGGATCTGGTTGAACGTGTAGACGTGGAGTCCGCGCACGTCGGCGACCGGGTCCTCGATCGTGCGGTGCAGCTGGTGCAGCAGCCGGTCCGGGCGGAACGCCTTCCGACGCAGCACCGCGCCGAGCAGGCCCTTGTTCTTCCGGACGTACCGCGACGAGGCCGCCACGCCGATCTTCGCGGCGATGCGGACCACCTTCGCCATGTCCGCCGGGCCCGGCAGCCCGAGCACCAGCGGCAGCCGGACGCCGTCCGCCCGCGCGGCTCGGAGCCAGGCGTCGATCGCGGCGGGGTCGAAGCACAGCTGGGTGGTCATGTACGACGCGATGCCCTGCTTGGCGGAGAGCGCCTGCCGGAGCACCTCGGTCTCGATCAGCGGGTGCCCCTGCGGATAGGCCGGGACCCCGACCTCCTGGAAGTGGTGGCCCATCTCGTCCATCGCCCGGAGCATCGACAGCCCGTCGGCGAACTCCCCCGGCTCGCCGGCGTCGCCGCCCACCACGAACGCCCGGTGGACCCCCGCCTCCTCGAGCCGGACCACCAGGTCCAGCAGGTGTGCGCGGTCGCGGATCGAACGCGCGGCGAGGTGCGGGACGGTCACATACCCGGCGGCGGCTACGCGCACCGCGAGCTCCATCGTCGGCTCCATCCCCCGTGCCGCCGACGCCGTCACCGTCACGATCGAGCCCGCCGGCAGCGCCCTGACCCGCTCGAACGTGTCCTTCAGCGGGATGACCTCGAAGTGGCACGCGGTGAGCGCGGCGGCCAGGCCGTTCGCGGGCGCGACGCCGGGACGCTCGACCGTCTCCACTAGACGTTCGAATCCTCGAACGACGCCTTCTGCTCCTCGATCCAGGCCCGGAGCTGTTCGTCCACGGCCTCGTCGATCGGCGGGGGCTCGTACTCGGCCAGCATCCGCTTCCACACCGCGTTGGCCCGCATGGCGGCGTCCCGTTCGCCCTCGGACAGCCACTGCTCGTAGCTGTTGTTGTCGGCCACCTGCGAGCGGTAGAACGCGGTCTCGAAGTTCGCCAGCGTGTGCGGCGAGCCGAGGAAGTGCTGCCCCGGGCCGTTCGCGATGATCGCGTCGATCGCCTGCCCGTTCTCGGAGAGGTCGACGCCCTTGGCGAACGCGTGCGCCATCCCGGCCTGGTCGGCGTCGAGGACGAACTTCTCGTAGCCCATCGTCAGGCCTCCCTCGAGCCACCCGGCCGTGTGCAGCACGAAGTTCACGCCGCCGAGCATGGTCGGCTGCATCGTGTTCGCGGACTCGTACGCCGCCTGGGCGTCGGGGATCTTCGCCGCGCACAGCGCGCCGCCGCTCCGGAACGGCACGCCCAACCGCCGGGCGAGCTGCCCCATCACGTACAGCACGAGCGCGGGCTCCGGCGTCCCGAACGTCGGCGCCCCCGACTGCATCGAGATCGACGAGGCGAACGACCCCAGCACCACGGGCGCGCCCGGCCGGACCAGCTGCACGTACGCCATGCCGGCCAGCGCCTCGGCGAGCGTCTGCGTCGCCGTCCCCGCGACGGTCACCGGGCTCATCGCCCCGGACAGGATGAACGGCGTCATCAGCACGGCCTGGTTGGCCGCGGCGTAGACGCGCGCGGCGCCGAGCATCGTCGAGTCCCACACCAGCGGCGAGTTCGCATTGATCAGGCTGAGGATCACCGTATGGTCGTCGAGGTA
>DATLUW010000866.1:0-2631 GCA_035577825.1 Actinomycetota bacterium
CGGCGTGAACCGCGTCACGGTCACCAAGTGGCGGAAGCGTTGGGGCATCACCCGCGACGACCGTCCGGCGGTGGCGCTGTGATGGGCGCCTGCGGCATCACCATCGACCCGGCCGGCGTCCAGGCAGCGATCGACGCCTGCATGTCGGTGCTCCGACAGCCCGACAGCGCGGCCAACTTCCTGCGCGGCCTGTTCGTCGTGTCTGTCCTCGCGGTCGTCATCATCGGCGCGTTCGGCGTCGTGCGATCGGCGGCCTCGCGATGAACCGCCCGTGCGCGATGGCCGGGCGCCAGTGCCCGAACCCTGCGGAGACCCTGGTCCGGATCGCCGGCGTCGGCGACCGCGCGTTGTGCCCGTCGTGCATCGCGACGCTGGACGCGCTCGGCATGCATTTCCGGCGCCTGGACGAGACGCAGCCCCTCCCCGAGTGGCGGACGCGCTCGCTGGCACGCGACTTCACCGGAGCGCTCGGCCGATGACGCGCCTGCCGTCGAACGTCACGTACCGACCGCTCCGTGAGCACGAGTGGATGCGCGACGACTCATGGAACGAGCCAGGCCCACTGTCGAGGGACGACCTCGGAACGTTGATCCGCATGGCGCCGGCGGCTGTCGTCGTCGTGGCCGCGTTCTTCTTCGGGATCGGCTTCGCCCTGGCGGTGCTGGCATGAAGCACGTCGCCTACGAGGGCGCCCACCGCTGCTACACGACCCGGACTGGCATCGACCGGACGTACCTCGGCTGCGCCCACGAGACGCCGCGCCAGGCCATCGCTCACAAGGTCCCCGTGTTCGTCCCGGCTTCCCGCTCAGGTTCTGACGGACCGTCCGATTCCCGGTCGGCTGGACAGCGTCAGAGCCTGAGCGAGCCGCCGTCGTCCCCCCCGCGGCAGGGGACCCCCAACTCGGGCTGTAAGCCCGCGGGTCCGTCGAGGAAAGTGCCCCCTCGGCGGACCCGGCAAGACCGTAGGGCACGGAAGAGGCACTCGAATGGCCACATACACGATCCCCTACGAGGTTCCCGCGACGACCTTCCTCGACGCCATCTTCGCGGCGGGCGCGCTGCTCCGAACCGGCGTCCGGGTCACCGAAGTCCTGAGCGCCAAGCCGACCGTCCCCGGTTGGTGGGAAGTCAAGCTGGCCGTTGAAGAGGACGAGCCCGAGAGCGCGGACCCGATCACGGCTGCGAAAGCCGAGGCCGAACGATGAGGCTCGGGCTGGGCAGTCCGTGGACTCGCGCGGCGTTCACCGCCGAGGACCGGCATGCCGTCGAAGCGAAGATACCCGAAGGCTATCGAATCAACGTCATCGCGCACTCGCCGGTGCAGTTCAGGATCGTGGCCCTGGTCGAGCACGACGACCCGATGCAACATCCGGTCGAGCTGTTCAGGACGGGCGTCACGTATCACCCGGTCGAGGCTGCGGCGTCGGTCGCCGAGCGGCTGTGGCTCATGACGCCGGTCTCGTACCTCCGGTGTGCGGCCTGCGGTCACAAGCTGGACCCCTACGGCGCGTGCGACTCGTGCTCGGGCGACCGAGAGGCGGGTGTGGCATGAGCCCGGTCGACATGAGCAACTACGTCGACGTCAAGGCGCGCATCCGCCTGTTCCTCGAGCGTTACCCCGACGGGCGGCTTGTGACGGACCGGGTCGAGATCTGGCAGGACGTAGAGCCGCCACGAGTCGTCGTCAAGGCGCTCGCGTACCGAACCCCCGATGACACCCTCCCGGGCGTCGGCTGGTCATGGCTCGTCATCCCCGGCTCAACCAACTTCACCCGCGGTTCAGAAGTCGAGAACGCCGAGACGTCCGCCTGGGGGCGCGCTATCGGGTCGCTCGGCATCGGCATCGACGCATCCATCGCGACGACGGACGAGATCGATTCCAAGAAGGTCGATGAGAAGCAGCCTGAGCCGTCCGTCCGTGAGTCCGAGGGCGGACTCATCGGGGTCGCTTCCCTTGGCAAGGCCGCTCCTGTCGACGGAGAGCTGCGCGAGACGCCCGACGGCTGGTCCATCGGCTTCGTCCTCGGAGAGGGCCGCGAGAAGGTCCAGGTTGTCGCGACGGGCGAGCTCGCGCAAGCGCTCGCCGCGGTGCTCCCGTTGGTCATCGGAGAGCGGGTCCAGTGCTACGGCCCGGTCTCGATGCAGACGATGCGGGTCGGCAACTTCGACCGGAAGTTCCCGCGGCTCGGGCTCGTCCAGATCAAGACGAACGACTGGACGATGCCGCCTCCACAAGCCGAAACGGTGCCGCTCTTCCCCGACGACGAGGAAGCCGCCGCGATCGTCGAAGCCGAGATGGCCGAGGCGACGGCGTGACCGACAGGGTGACGCCCGACGTGGCTCTGTTCGTCATCAACCGCGACAACGGTTGCATCGCGCCACGACTCGGCGGCTCGTTCCTCGACTGCTGGGGCCGAAACCGGCTCGAGCACGTCAAGGACGAGCCGCGCATGGGACGCCGCGCGCCGTCGGATCCCGCTCATCTCGTGACGCTGTGCCAGGGCCACACCGAGGACGGCATGCGCGCCGGGTTCGTGTGGGCGACCGACAAGCGGAACCGGGAGGCGATGCGCGCCTATCTCGCGGAGCAGGTGCCGGCATGAAGCCGCAGTGCCGGGACATCCTCGCC
>DATLUW010000867.1:0-9109 GCA_035577825.1 Actinomycetota bacterium
CCGGCCCGCCGTGGCCGACGTCGTGGCGGACCGGTTCGCCGGCTATCTCGAGCGCGTCCGGGAGTTCTGCCGGACGCCGTCCGTCAGCGCGACCGGGGAGGGCATCCGCGCGACCGCCGACAACGTCGTGGGCCTGATCGAGGAGGCCGGCGGGCGCACCGAGGTCGTCGAGACCCCCGGCCACCCCGTCGTCCTCGGGGAGATCCCGGGCCCGCCCGGGTCGCCGACGCTGCTGCGCTACGGCATGTACGACGTGCAGCCGGTCGACGAGCCCGACTGGTCGGCGCCGGCGTTCGCCATGGAGATCCTCGACCTCGAACCGGGCGGCCCCTCGGTCGTCGGCCGCGGCATCGCGAACTCCAAGGGATCGCTGTCGTCGTTCTTCTGCGCGCTGGACGCGCTGCGGGCGACCGGCGGCGTCCCGGTCGGCCTGAAGTTCGTCGTGGAGGGCGAGGAGGAGCTCGGGAGCCCGAACCTGCCCGCCGTCGTCCGTGCGCGGCGGGCGGACCTCGCGGCGGATGCCGGCGTGGACTTCGACCTGTGCGGCGATCCCGAGGGGCTTCGCGCTGACCTGATCCTCGGCTGCAAGGGACTGCTCGGGCTCGAGCTGTCCTGCACGTCGGGCGAATGGGGTGGTCCGGCGAGGCCGCTGCACTCCAGCGAGGCGGCCTGGATCGCGAACCCCGCGTGGGCGCTGGTGCATGCCCTGGCCGAGCTCGTCGGGCCCGGCGAGGAGCTGCTGGTGCCGGAGCTCACGCACGGGCTCCCCGGCCCCGGCGAGGCCGACCGTGTGCTGATCGCCGAGCTGGCCGAGACCTGGGACCCGGAGGAGCATCTGCGCGAGAACGGCGCGGCGATGTTCAAGTTCGAGGGGACGAAGGAGGGCATGCTCGAGGCGCTGCTGTTCCGGCCGACGGTGAACGTGTCCGGCATCGCGGCGGGCTACACGGGGCCGGCGAGCAAGACGATCATCCCGAGCACCGCCCGGGCGAACCTCGACGTCCGGCTGGTGCCGGGGCTGGACGGGGACGACGTGACCAAGGCCGTGCGGCGCCGCCTGGAGGAACGGAGTCTCGGGCACGTCGAGGTGCGGGTGACCGACGAGTACCCGTGGGCGAAGGCGCCACCGCAATCGGCCGTTGCCCAGGCGTTCCGGCGGTCCTACGCGGCGATCGGGGCGCGGCCCGTTCCGTACCCGCTCGCGCCGTGGTGCGCGCCGTTCTACGTGTTCGACCGGATCATGGACCTGCCGTGGGCGAGCGGAGGGCTGGGGTACTCGGGCGGCGCGCACGGCCCCGACGAGTTCGCGAGCGTTGCGGGACTCCAGCAGCACATCGTCGGCGTGGCGGAGTTCCTGCTGGCGTACGCGGAGGCGGCCGGATGACCGAGATGGTCGGGGGGCTGCCGGTGGTCCGGGTCCGTGGCGCAGCGCGCGAGCGGGGCCGCGCGGTCGGGGAGGCGCTCGCCGACCGGATCCATCTCAGCGTGGCCGGCACGGCGGCATGGCTGGGCGCCCGCGGCCGGACGGTGGAGGACCTCCCGGGGCTGCTCGGCCCGTACCTGGAGGCGGCGAGGTCGTCCCACCCCGGGCTGGTCGCGGAGATCGAGGGCATGGCGGAGGGGGCCGCGGCGCCGTGGTGGCAGATGTTCGCCGCGAGCGCCTTCGAGGAGCTCGAGCAGCTCATCGAACCGGCCCGAGCAGCGGCCCCGAGCCGGTGCAGCGCGTTCGCCGTCCACCGCGACGGCCGGACGTGGCTGGGCCACGACGAGCAGTGGCTGGCCGCCGACACGGCCACCAGCGCGGTGGTGGTCGCGGTGCCGGACGACGGGCCGGCGTTCGCCTCGCCGACCGTGGCGAGCTGCCTGCCGGCTGTGGGCATCAACGCTCACGGCGTGGCCCAGGCGATCATGTCCCTGACCGCGGAGGACGACGGCCTCGGCACGCCCCGCGTCGTCGTCTCGCGCGCGGGCCTGCAGGCGGCCGATCCCGGCGACGCGGTCGCCCGGGCGACGCCGCCGGGACGCGCCGGCGGCTACGCGCACCTGTTCGCCTTCGCGGACGGCGAGCACTTCGTCGTGGAGACGAGCGCCACCGGTTCCGCGGTGGTCCAGGACGACTGCCACACCAACCACTACCTGGACGAGGGCCTCGCAACCCGGTCCCGCGCGGGCAAGGCCAGCCGTGGGCGTCTGGCCGCATTGCGGGAGGAGGTCGCTGGGCGGCGGTTCGACGGCCCGGAGGACGTCCGGCAGGCGCTCGCGATCCACCGCGGCGACCCCGAGCACGTCTGCCGCCACCCGATCGAACGCGACGGCGACGAGCCCGAGGCCGTGATCTTCGCCATGGCCTGCGACCCGGAGAACCGCCGGCTGTGGGTGCGTGGCGGGACGCCCTGTGCCGCACCCCTCGAGGAGGTCGACCTGACCGCGGAGTTCGCTTCATGAGGACGACGCCGCTCGAGTACGGCCGGCTCACCTGGCCGGAGGTCGCCGAGGTCGCGAGCGAGGACCGCGTGTGCCTGATCCCGGTCGCGACGCTCGAGGACCACGGCCACCACCTGCCGATCGACGCGGACCTCCGCATCGTCGACGAGATCTGCCGGCGGGCCGCCGCGGCCGCGCCCGACGAGATCGTCCTGCTCCCCGCGATCCCGCACGGCTACTCGCCCCATCACATGGACTTCCCCGGCCCGATCACGATCGGGTGGGACACGTTCACGCGCTACCTCGTGGACGTCGGCACGTCGCTGGCCCGCCACGGGTTCCGCCGGATCCTGTACCTGAACGGCCACGGTTCGAACCAGAACCCCACCGAGATGGCGGCCCGGCTCGTCGCGGTGGAGCACCCCGATGTCATCTCGGCGGCCGCGTTCTACCTGACCAGCCCGGAGGGCCTCGCGGCGATCGAGGATCTTCGGGAATCCGAACGCGGCGGCATGGCCCACGCCTGCGAGCTCGAGACCTCGATCTACCTGGCCATCGACCCCGACGCGGTCGACATGGCCAGGGCCGTCGACGAAGAGTCCTACCCGAACACCGAGCACGCCTGGTTCGACTGGTCGGACGGCTCGCTCAAGGTCATGCCGTGGTGGTCGTCGTTCTCCCGGACCGGCGTGCAGGGCCGCCCCACGCTCGCCACGGCGGAGAAGGGTCACCGGCTGCTCGAAGCGGCCGTCGCCGAGTGCGTCGCCTACGTCCGGGAGCTTCGTTCGATGCCGCTCCCTGTGCGCCGGACGCCGGAGTCGCCGAGATGACGTCGGCAGACCGGGCACCGTCCCGGCCCGCGCGGCCGCACCCACGGCCCGAGCCCGCCCAGAAACCGACGCGCGGAAGGGAGTGGCTGTGAAGGGTCTGCTGGAACGCCTGGCCGAGGGGCCCGTCCTCGGCGACGGCGGGTACCTCCTCGAGCTGGAACGCCGTGGGTACGTGCGGGCCGGCCCCTTCACACCGGAGGTCAGCATCACGAACCCCGATGCGCTGGCGCAACTGCACCGGGAGTTCATGCGGGCCGGCGCGGAGGTGCTGCAGGCCCTGACGTTCTACGCCAGCGAGGACAAGCTGGCGACGGTCGGGCTCGCCGGCAAGGTGGACGACATCAACCGGGCGGCCGTGGCGGTGGCGAGGGAGGTCGCCGCCGAGGGCGACGCGCTCGTCGCGGGCAACCTCAGCCTGACCTGGGCCTACGAGCCCTCGGATGCGAAGTCGGCGGACCACGTACGGTCGCTGTTCGACCGCCAGCTCGAGGTCCAGATGGCCGCCGGCATCGATCTCGTCGTGGCCGAGACGTTCACGTGGCTGGGGGAGGCGCTGATCGCGGTGGAGCGGGCGTTGCCGACGGGGCTCCCGGTCGTGGTCACGATGTCCTTCGAGCGGGATGCCACATCGTACGAGGGCGATCCTCCGGGCGAGTGCGCGAGGAAGCTCGCGGACGCGGGCGCGCACGTCGTGGGGATCAACTGCCTGCGGGGTCCGGAGCAGACGCTGCCGCTGATGGAGGAGGTGCGCCGCGCCGTGCCCGGGTTCGTCGCCTGCCAGCCGGTGGGGTACCGAACCGGTCCGGAGGCGCCGGACTTCACGTCAATGCCCGAGTTCCCCTTCGCGCTCGACCCGCTGCAGCTGCCGAGGCAGGCCATGGCGGCGTACGCGGTCAAGGCCGACGCCATGGGCGTGAACTTCATCGGCTCGTGCTGCGGTTCGGTCGCGTCGCACGTGCGGGCCATGGCACAGGCGCTCGGCAAGCTGCCGGTCGAGGAGGGGGAGTGGCGGATCGACTACGACCGCCCGATGTCGGCGTACGAGTACTACCGGCACACGGCCGAGTCGGCGTGAGGTGACCGCCCCGAAGTCGCGGACCGAGTTCACGTACGCCGTGCTCGGGCTCGGCGCGATCGGCAGCGCCGCGGCGTACTGGCTGTCCCGGCGGGCGCCCGGCGAGGTCGTCGCGCTCGAGCAGTTCGAGTTCGGACACTCGAGGGGCGCCTCGGAGGACCATTCGAGGATCATCCGGCGCTCGTACCACACGCCGTGGTACGTCGAGCTGACGGCGCACGCCTACCGCGCGTGGGAGGAGATCGAGCGCGCGTCGGGCGAGCGGCTGGTCGTCCGAACCGGAGGCCTGGACCTGTGGCCCGAGCAGGCCGCCATCCCCATGAGCGACTACACGGACAGCATGCGCGCGTGCGTGGTTCCCTTCGAGGAGCTCGACGCCGGAACGGTCATGGCGCGATGGCCGCAGTGGAAGCTGACCGACGACGTCCGCGCCGTCTTCCAGCCCGACGCGGGCCTCTGCGCCGCATCCCGCTGCAACGCCGCGCATCGCCGCCTGGCCGTCGAGCACGCGGGCGACCTCCGCGACCGGTCGCCCGTCACCGCGATCGAGGCGCGGGGCGGGGAGATCGGGCTCGCGACCCCGTCCGGTCGGATCACGTGCCGGACGCTCGTCGTGGCCGCCGACTCCTGGACCAACGACGTCCTGCGAATGCTGGGCGTCCGTCCGCTCCCGCTCACGATCACGAAGGAGCAGGTGGTCTACTTCGGAGCTCCCGACCCGGAACGGTTCTCCCCGGAGCGGTTCCCCATCTGGATCTGGATGGACGACCCGAGCTTCTACGGCTTCCCGGCGTTCGGTGAGCCCGGCCCCAAGGCGGGCCAGGACGTCGGCGGCGAACCGACGACCCGAGCGCGCCTCGATGACGAGCCGGACGCGGCGGCCCTGGGGCGGGTGCAGGCGTTCGTGGAGCACCACCTCCCGGATGCCGCGGGCCCGATCCTCTCCCTGCGAACGTGCACGTACACGATGCCGCCGGATCGCGACTTCGTCATCGACCGGTTGCCCGAGCACCAGAACGTCATCGTCCTGCTCGGCGCGGCGCACGGGTTCAAGTTCGCGTCGCTGTTCGGCCGCATCGCTGCGGAGCTCGCGGCCGAGGGCCGGTCGGACCACGACCTGCGGCACTTCCGGCTGGACCGCGAGGTGCTGGTGATGGACGATCCGCCGACGAGCTTCATGGTGTGACGCGAGCCGTCACTGGTGGTCGCGTGGGATCCGCTCGTGCCACTCGCGGTCCCGCACGATGCGCCCATTCTCGAGGAGCTCCCGCCGGTAGCGGTAGTCGAAGTGCGTGGCGTCGCTCGACAGGTCGAGCCGGCCTCGCCATACGAGCGTTCGTCCCTCGAGCTCGACGACGGTCTCCGCCTCCCCCTCCATCGACGCGAGCTCGGGATGGTCGTCGTGCACACGGGCGCGCATGGCCTCCTTCACGACGTGGGTGCTCCATGGAAGGACCGTCCGGTATTCGCCCCGCCACTCGGCGACCCTCGTGCCGTCCTCCTCCGTGTGGACGGACCAGGGTTGCGGGAAGCCGTCGCCGCTCCCCTCGACCCCGGGCGGGTGCCGGCGCGGCTCGGGGAGCTCGAACGTCCGGGGCGGAGCCGCGGACGGCCCCTCGAGGACGGGGAGCACCAGCCGCGAGGACTCCGGTCCGCCGGCCCGGAGCCGGGTGGCCACCCGCGACGGCGTCGGCCACATCATGGGCCACAGCGAGTTCGAGACGGCGAGCCGGATGCGGTGGCCGGCCGGGAACCGCCATCCCGCGAACCGCATGTCCACCGTGAGCTCGTACCACCGACCGGGCTCCAGCGGTTGGGGCTCGGCCGGCGAGTCGCGGTGCGCCCCGTTCAGCCCGCCGCCCGAGACCATCGTCGAGGTCCCGTCGGGGGCGACGTCGCACAGTCGGCAGAACCAGTGCGCGAGGGGAGCGTCCGACGAGGCCATCAGCTCCGCCCGGGGCATCCCCACCACCACCAGGTCCTCCGGGAGCGGGGCCGTCTCGTAGACCAGGGAGGCCAGGTCGAGGGGCGTCTGGTCCGGCGTGAGCTCGCCCCACCAGGGCCCGGCCTCGACGCCCGCGGAGGGCACGCTCACCAGCGAGTGCTCGGCCGCGTCCTCCGAGCCGCCGCCCAGCCCGCCGTCCGGACCGAGACGAAGCTCCCGCTCCCGCAATCCCGAGGGCGGCCATCCGTCGAGCCATCGCCATTCGCCCGGGATCTCCGCGAGTGACGGATCCGGCGGATGCCAATCGCACACGTACACGGCGAGCGGAGGCTCGTGCTCGACACCGTTCTCCTCGCCCTTCAGCCACCGGTCCCACCACCGCACCGCCTCGGCTCGCCACTCGATCGAGGGCCCGGGCGTGGCGGCGTGCGGGAACGAGTGGTTCCACGGGCCCACGATCCCCCGCGCCGGTGCGCGGAGGTGCTCCACCATCCGCGGGACGCTGTCGCGGTACCCGTCGAACCACCCCCCGATGTGCATCGCCGGGACGTCGAGGGCGTCGTACCGCGGCCGGAGCGAGGCCCGGCGCCAGTACGGTCCGTCGCGCTGCTCCTTCATCCACGAGAGCCCCCACGGCTCGCGATCGAAGCGGGCCGCGAGGGTCTCCTCGTCCAGCGGGAACGCCGGTGGCGGTGACAGCGAGTTCAGCAGGTCGATCATGATCAGGTACTCGTCGACGTGCAGGATCCCGTCGATGTAGTGGATGTCGTCGTGGAACAGCTCCTCCGTGGCCATGAGCGCCACGATCGCCCTGAGCTCCGGGGGCTTGCGCGTGGCCATCTGGATGGCGTTGAACCCACCCCAGGAGATCCCCCACATCCCGACGTTGCCGTTCGACCACGGCTGTCCGGCCAACCAGGCGATCACCTCCATCCCGTCGAGCTGCTCCTGTTCCGTGTACTCGCCGTCGGGAACGACTCCGTCGCTCGCCCCGGTGCCCCGGATGTCGACGCGCGCGCCCACGTAGCCGTGGGGCACGACGGAGGAGTAGAGGTCGTAGTCCCGGTCGAACATCTCGTCGTCCTTGCGGTACGGGAGGTATTCGAGGAGGGCCGGGAATCCTTGTGCTCCTGGATCGTCGTCGGGCATGTAGAGCGTCGCCGCCAGGTGCACCCCATCGGACATCGGGATCCGGCGCTCGACGATCCGCATCCCGATCGGTCGCTACCCGTCCGCGGGCTCGTCCTCGAGCTCGGGATGCCCGAGGGTGCGGACCGCCACGTGACATGCGGCGAGGTGGCCGGGCCCGAGCTCCGCGAGCGCCGGGATCTCGCCCAGGCAGCGGGATTCCTCTCCGAGCTCCGCCGCCCGGCCCGATGCGACGACCGGGCATCGCGGGTGGAAGCGGCATCCCCGCGGGATGCTGACCGGATCGGGCGTCTCGCCCTGCAGGATTCTCGGCTTCGAGCGATCGCGCGGATCGCGCTTCGGGACGACCGACAGGAGCGCGCGAGTGTAGGGGTGCTTCGGGCTCCGGACGACCTGTTTCGCCTCGCCGATCTCCACGATCTTGCCGAGGTACATGACCGCGATGCGATCGGCGAAGTGCGCCGCCGTCGAGAGGTCGTGGGTGATCATGAGGACTCCCATCTTGCCGGTGCGTCGGAGCCCGTCGAGGAGCGTCAGGACCCCCGCCCGAACGGAGACGTCGAGCATCGACACCGGCTCGTCCGCCACCAGGAGCTCGGGGTCGAGGACGAGGCTCGCCGCGATCGCGACCCGCTGGCGCTGGCCTCCGGACAGCTCGTGCGGGTACCTGTCCATGAACAGTCGGGGGGGCGTGAGCCCCGCTCGTTCCAACGCGGCGACGATCAGTCCCTCACGCTCCGCCCGGTTCCCCCCGCGATGGATGAGCAGCGGTTCCTCGACCGCCTGCCGCACCCGGAACCGAGGGTCCAGCGACTCGTATGGATCCTGGTAGATCATCTGCATGGAGCGGCGCAAAGGTCGCAGGTGGCGTTGGGACAGGCTCGTGATGTCGGCGCCGTTCAGGTGGATCGATCCCGAGGCCGGCTCGACGAGCCGCAGGATGGTCTGCGCCGTCGAGGTCTTGCCGCATCCGGACTCTCCCACGAGGGCGACCATCTCCCCTTTTCGGAGGGTGAAGGAGACTCCGTCGACGGCCCGCACGACTTGCCGGGGTTGGCGCGAGACCGTCCCGACCAGGCCGCGACGGACCGGATACTGCGTGTGGAGGTCGGTCACCTCCAGAAGCGGTGGGCCTGAGGCCGGCGACGGGGCTTCGCCGGTGGCGGTCGCCGCCCTCGACCCGGCGATCGGGTCGCGATCGTCGTTCCGGATTCCCTCGGTCCGGCTCATCCGATCCGGCTCCCGCTCCACGACACCTCGTCGTTGAGGTGGCACGCCGCTTCGTGGTCGATGGCGACGTCGCGCAGCTCGGGACGCTCCTGCCGGCAGCGGTCGAACGCCTTGTCGCACCTGGGATGGAAGGGACACCCGGTGATGTCCTGATCGAGCCTCGGCGGCGCACCCGGGATGGAAAGGACCGGTTCGTCGCCGTACAGGTCCGGCGTCGCGGCGAAGAGGAGCCTCGTGTAGGGATGCCTCGGCGAATGGAACAGCTCGTCCATCGGTCCCGCTTCGACGATCTCCCCGGCATACATGACGGCGGCGCGTTCGCACGTCTGGGCCACGACCGGAAGGTCGTGGGTCACCAGCACGAGGGCCAGCCCCAGGTCGTCGGAGAGCCCCGTCAGGAGCTCCAGGATCTGCGCCTGGACCATCACGTCGAGCGCCGTCGTCGGCTCGTCCGCC
>DATLUW010000868.1:0-3081 GCA_035577825.1 Actinomycetota bacterium
CTCCGACGTCATCGACAAGGTCTGCGTCCAGGGCGGCGCCCCGATCCTCACCCGGCTGCAATCCGCGCACGGGGTCCACCCGGTGTACGAGGTCGGATGGAACGGCCGAACGGTGGCCGTGTTCCACCCGGGCGTGGGCGCCCCGATCGCGTCGGCGTTCCTGGAGGAGATCATCGAGACCGGCTGCCGGAGCTTCGTCGCGGTGGGTGGGGCCGGCGGACTGGTTCCCGAGCTCACGGTCGGCCACGTGGTGGTCCCCAACGCCGCGATCCGCGACGAGGGGACCTCGTACCACTACCTCCCCGCGGCTCGCGAGGTCGAGCCCGATCCGTCTGCGGTGGCGGCCGTCGTGGCCGCGCTCGAGGCGCATCGAGTGCCGTTCGTGACCGCGAAGGTGTGGACCACCGACGCGTTGTACCGGGAGACCCGCGACAAGATCGCGCGCCGCGTCGCCGAGGGATGCGTCGCCGTCGACATGGAAGCCTCGGCGCTCTTCGCGGTCGCGCGGTTCCGCGGCGTGCGGTTGGCACACGTCCTGGCCGCGGCCGACGACCTGTCCCAGGACGCGTGGGACGATCGCGGCTTCATCCCCGACACGAGTGTGCGCGAGCGGCTGTTCTGGCTGGCGGTCGAGGCCTGCACTGAGCTCGCCGCCTCCTGAGGCTGGAGCGCTAGACCGCAGCGGGCCGCCCGAACCACGTGCCGAGCGCCTCGGTCAGGCTCTGGTCGGATCCCTCACCCACCCACGCCACGTAACCGTCGGGCCGGATCAGCACGGCGGTCGGAGCGGCGACCTCGCCGAGCACCGGGAGCTCCCACACCCCGTCGTAGGCGGCGTCGACCAGCCGCACCCGCGCCGCCCACGGCGAGATGTCGATGCCGCCGGGGTCTCCGAGGCTCAGCAGTACCGGCCGGGCGTCGTGCAGCAGCGTGAACACCCGCACCTGGCCGCCGTCGCCGAACACGTCGAGGTCGGGCATCCGGCGCCCGAGGAGCGGGTGCCCCTCACCGAGGTCGTAGTGGATGTCGAGACCGGACATCATCCCGGCGAACGTTCGGCGCGGCTCGTCCATGGCGAGGAGCTCGGCCAGGGTGGCGCGCAGCGCCTTCGTTCGATCGTCCTCGGGACGAAGCGCCACCGACGCCATCGCGTTCCGGATCACCCGGGCGGCGACCGGGTGGCGTTCGGCCTGGTAGGTGTCGAGCAGGTCGTCCGGCGACGCCCCCCGAGCGACGTGGGCCAGCTTCCATCCGAGGTTCACCGCGTCCTGCACGCCGGTCTGGAGGCCCTGGCCGCCGTCAGGCGGGTGCACGTGCGCGGCGTCGCCCGCGATCAGGACCCGCCGCTCCCGGTAGGCCGCCGCCTGCCGCGCCGCGTCGGTGAACCGGGAGATCCAGGTGAGGCCGTGGACCCCGTAGTCGGTCCCGAAGACGGCGATCATCCCGTCGCTGAGATCGCGTAGCGTGGGCTCGGCGGTGCCGACCTGCGGTTCGGTCAGCAGCACCCCGATCGGGCCGTGGTCCGCGTAGACGATCTCGCCGCCCCGGATCTCGTACTCGACCGGCGCGAGGGAGTGGATGCCGATAGCGTCCCGGCGGATGCCCCACTCCGGCGGCCGATCGGCCAGCTCGACCTCGGCGATCAGGTTGCTGGTCGTCGGGTCGGAGCCGGGGAACTCGATCCCGGCCGCCTTCCGCACCACGCTGCGACCCCCGTCGCACCCGACGAGGTAACCCGCCCGCTGCATCACCCCCTCCGACAGGTGGACGTCCACCCCACTGTCGTCCTGCTCGAACCCCGTCACCTCACGCCCGCGTTCGATCGGCACCCCCAGCTCGTCGACCCAGCCGGCCAGGATGCGTTCGATCTGCGGCTGCCGCAGTCCGAGCCCGTATGGGTGCCGGGTGGGGAAGTCGCCGATGTCCAGCTTCACGCCCGCGAACCCCGCCACCTGCGCCACCTGCCCCGCCGAGAGGAACCGGTCGGCGATCCCGCGCTGATCGAAGACCTCGATGGTCCGGGCGTGCAGGCCCCCCGAACGCGAACCGACCAGGCCCCGGTCGGGACGGCGCTCGACGACGACCACGTCGACGCCGGCCAGCGACAGCTCGGCGGCCAGCATCAGCCCGGTCGGGCCTCCGCCGGCGATGACCACCTCGTGCTCGTTCACGGTCACGCTCCACCTCCATCGCTCGACCAGCAATACGCGCGGCACGCACGGTGCCCGGCCGCGGCCTGCGATTGTGCGGGACGACCCGGGGCTTGCGGCAAGCCCCCTCCCGCGTCATAGTTTGAGGTGGAAAGGAGTGGAAGTTCCCGCTCCGATCCTCCCTCCGCACGCCGACGCCTCCGTTCGAGTGCTCGCCGTCGCCCTCGGCGAACGGGCCCTTCGACCCGGGGCGCGCGGGGTCCTTCCCGGTTGCCGTCGGTGATTCGTCCGGCGAAACTCCGTGTCATGGCGAGCCACGACGGGTCCGGCGGGCACGAGCTTCGCCGGCTCGTAATGCTCGGCCCCCCCGCATCCGGCAAGGGAACCCAGGGCAAGCGCCTCGCCGCGCAGCTCGGCATCCCGCACGTCTCCACCGGCGCGCTGCTGCGCCGGACCATCGACGACGGCGACCCGCTCGGCGTCGCCGGGCTCATCGCCGACGGCAAACGGGTCTCCGACGAGATCGTGGAGCAGGTCCTCGAACCGGCACTCGGCGACGCGTTCCTCCTCGACGGGTACCCGCGGACGGCCGAGCAGGCCGCACGCCTCGACGAGCTGCTCGCGGGTCGCGCGCTCGATCGCGCCGTCGAGCTGGTCGCGGACAAGGAGATCCTTGTCTGCCGGATGATGCTCCGCGCCGACGCCGAGCAGCGCACCGACGACTCGCCCGAGGTGTTCCTCCGCCGGCTGAACGACTACCTGCACGAGGAGCCGGCCATCCGCGGGCACTACGCGGGCCGCATCACCTCGATCGACTCCTCGGGCGCCCCGAACGAGGTCTACGCCCGCATGCTCGAGGCGCTGGGCCTGGCACCCGTCCGGGTCTGAGCGAACGGTTCACGTCCTCTCAGGTTCGCGGCAGCCGGCGTTC
>DATLUW010000869.1:0-5198 GCA_035577825.1 Actinomycetota bacterium
CGCCACCCGGCTCCGGCCCTGCTCGTCGAAGCGATCGAGCCCGAGGTTCCCGACGTCCACCACGTCCGTTCGGCCCTCGAGGGCCAGATCCGCCGCGGCCTTCGCCACGGCTGGCCCCCACATCATCCCGTGCCCGCCGGCGGAGGCGACGCTCACCCCGTCGATCACCGACCCGTCCGGCCGATGCGCCGGGCCGACGATCGGCAGGTGGTCGGGCGTGTAGTCGATCGTCGCCGCCCAGACCTTCCGCAGGCCCAGTCCCCGCGTGGCCGGTACCAGTCGCGCCAGCCGCCGTCGCATCCGCTGCAGGTAGGGCCAGTCCACCTCGCGGGCGACTCCGGGCGGCTCGTCGGGGTTGCTCATCCCGAACAGCAGCCCGCCCTCCTCGAGCCGCCAGTACAGGCCCGCCCCCAGGTCGAACACCATCGGCATGCGTTCGACGTCGAACGCCGGGTGCGGCTCGGTCACCGCGACCTGGTGCCGGGCCGCGCCTGCAGGGATCCGCAGGCCGGCGAGCCGCCCGACCGACCGGAGCGTCGGCCCGCCGGTCAGCAGGACCCGGCCGCACGCGATCGGCCCGGCCGACGTCTCGACGCCCGTGACCACCCTGGTTCCGCCCCGGCCGCGCCGCGTTCGCAGGCCGGTGAACGCCACGCCCTCCCGGAGCGACACGCCGGTTCGCTGCATGGCCAGCGAGTACGCGAGCACGTTGCGGGGCGGGTCGATGCACCCGTCCGCCTCCCGGTAGCTCCCGCCCCGGTGGCCGGTCGAGGCGAGCGCCGGGACCTCGCGGCACGCCGCCGCCGCGTCGAGCCACCGCACGTCGTCGAGCCCGGCCGCGCGCTGCATCTCGATGCGCTCCGCGCCCTCCCGCACGTCCGCGGCGGTCACCGCGAGCAGGAGGTACCCGAGCTCGCGGAACCCGGAATCCGTTCCGAACATGTCGCGTTCCCGCCGGTAGAAGTCGATGGACCACCGGCCGAGCGCGACGGTCTCGGCCGCGCCGCCCTGTGCCCGGACGACGCCGGCCGCCCGGCTGCTGGCGCCCTGGCCGACGCGGTCGCGTTCGAGCACGACCACCCGTTCCGCCCCGCTCGCGCGAGCGAAGCAGGAGGCCCACCCGCCGATGGTTCCCCCGCCGACGACGACGAGGTCGGCACGCTCCAATCGCCCAGCCTTCCCCTCGGGTGCGCCGACCCTATCCGAAGCGGCAACCGGGATGACCGGTCGAGTCTGGACCTTCCGGCGGGCGCGCGGCAGGATGCGGGCGTGACCGAAATCCGGCTCGGCCGGCAGGTGTGTGGGAACGTCGACGCGGGCGCCGCCCGCGAGTGGCTGGTCGCCGACGGCGTCGGCGGCTACGCCATGGGAACCGTCTCCCTCCTGCGGACGCGGCGGTACCACGGCCTGCTCGTGGTCGCGACCGATCCGCCGCGGGCGCGCCAGATGGGCCTCGCATCGCTCGACCCCGTGCTGGTGGCCGGCGGCGCGCGGACCCGGCTCGGGGTGCACGAGTGGGCGGGGACCACGGTGCAGCCGCAGGGCTGCCAGTTGCTCGAGTCGTTCGCGCTCCGGGACGGCGTGCCGGTGTGGCGATGGCAGGTCGGCGACGTGGTGATCGAACGCGAGCTCGCCATGGCCCGCTGGCGGTCGGCCGTGGGCGTCGTCCATCGCGTGGTCCGAGCCGGCGAACGGGTCCGGCTGGAGCTCGAGGCGCTGTGCACCTGGCGCGACGTCCACGGCGAGCGGTTCGGAAACTGGGATCCGGGGCTCGAGACGCTGGACGACGGAGTGGTGTTCGAGGGGCACTACCGCGTCCGTGGGCCGGGGTTCGATCCGACCGGTGCGGCCTGGTACCGCAACGTGAGCTACCGGGAGGAGGCGGCGCGCGGCCTGAACGACCGGGAGGACCTGTTCTTCGCAGGGCGGTTCGTGGCGGACCTGGGGCCCGGCGAGCAGATGGAGGTCCAGGCCTGGTCGGACGACGATCTCGCCGATGCCGCCGCCCCGCCGCCCGCCACGCAGATCGTCGACGACGCCCGCCACTGGTCGCGGCTGGTCGCCGACCGTGCGGGGTCGGCCGACGACACCGACCGGCTCCTGGCGATGGCCGCCGACCAGTTCGTCGTCGCCGGGTCCCAGCCGACGGTCGTGGCCGGGTATCCGTGGTTCGGCGACTGGTCGCGGGACACGATGACCTCGTACGAGGGGCTGTTCCTGGAGACCGGCCGCCGCGAGGAGGGGCGTGCGCTGCTCGTCGCCTCGGCGAGAACGCTCGACCAGGGCATGCTGGCGAACACGTCCGACACCGGCGCGCGGGAGTTCAACACGGTGGACGGGACGCTGTGGTTCGTCCACGCGGCGGGGCGGCACGTCGAACGGACCGGCGACCTCGACCTCGCGCGGGAGCTGGACGCGGGGTTCGGTGAGATCGTCCGGTGGCACCGCGACGGAACCCGGTACGGCATCCGCGTCGACGACGACGGCCTCGTGACGCAGGGCGCGGACGGGATCGCGCTCACGTGGATGGACGCGCGCGTGGACGGCCGGCCGGTCACGCCGCGCGAGGGGAAGCCGGTCGATGTGAACGCGCTGTGGATCGAGGCGCTGGCGACAATCGCCGACCTCCGCGAGCGAACCGGCGGCGACCCGAGCGATGTCCGCGCGATGGAGTCGGCGGCTCGCGACGCGTTCCGGCGGCGATTCCTGCGCGGGGACGGGACCCTGCTCGACGTCGTGGACGGGCCGGGCGGCGATGACGCGACCTGCCGGCCGAACCAGTTGCTGGCGGTCTCGCTGCCGCATGCGCCGATGCCGGACGCCGTGTCGGCCGTTCGCAACGCCGAGTCGCGGCTGCTGACGTCGCTCGGGCTGCACTCGCTCGCGCCGGGGGAACCGGGCTTCCGCGGCCTGCACCGGGGCCAGCCGTTCCAGCGCGACGAGGCCTACCACCAGGGAACCGTGTGGCCGTGGCTGATCGGGCCGTACGTGGACGCCGCGCTGAAGACGGGCGTCCCCGTCGACGGCGTCCTCGACGGGCTCGAGGCCCACCTCGGGGAGTGGGGGCTGGGCTCGGTCTCCGAGACGACCGACGGCGACCCGCCGCACGCGGCGAGCGGCTGCCCGTTCCAGGCCTGGTCGGTCGCCGAGGTCCTCCGCGCACGCCGCCGCCTCCGCGACACCCAACAGCCTTCCGGCTGAACACCGACCTCGTGGAAACGCCCGGCCCGCTGCAGGCGTGTTCGTCGGACTGGGGTGGGGCTGCCGGCTCGCCTCCCGGGCCGGCCGTGTGTCAGGCGTCCGGGAGGCGGTCGAGCGGGAACGGGGCCCGCAGCCGCAGCACCACGTTGCGGTCGGCGGCGGACCCGGCCAGCCGGGACTCCGGCCCCGCTCCGGGGACGTTCGCAGCGAGCTCCCGGTGCAGCGCCGCCATCTCCGGCCCGGTCCAGCCCCCGGCGGGCCGGACCCCCCTCTCCACGACCGGGCCGTCGTGGTCGAGCATCGTGCACACGATCGACATGGCGCCGTCGCCGTCGTCGACGAGCTCGACCAGCCGCGCCTGGCAGGGCCAGTCCACCAGCGAGCAGGTCGCGACCTCCCAGAACCCCCGCCCGGGTTCGGTCGGGTCGGGCCGGGGGGTGACCGCGTTCCAGTGCACGTGGCCGTTCACCCACAGCACGACGTTCGGGAATCGGTGAATCAGCGCGAGCAGCTCGTCCGCCCCGACCACCCGGCGGCCGCCGCGGCTCCTCGTGTTCGTCATCACGTCGAGGCCGTGGTGCGACAGGAGCACGACCAGCCGGTCCCCGTTCGGCGTCCGGACGGTCGAACCGTCGGCCGAACGGTGGGCCGAGTGCGCCTCGGCGAGCACGCCCTCGAGCCACCGGGCCTGGTCCTCGTCGACCGATCCGTCGGGGCCGCCGTCGGGGCACGCCGTGTCCAGCGCGACGAACCGCACCGGCCCCGCGTCGAACGCGTAGTACGCGGTGCCCTGCAGGCGGTTCGCGTCGGTGAAGCCGTGGCCGAGGGGCCGGCCACCCCCGCGGAAGTGCGCGTCGACGAACTCCCGCCGGGTGAGCGCCCGCCGATCCGGATCGGGGTCGACGGTGACGGGGTCGCCCGTCATGAACTCGTGCACCGCGTCGGTGAACATCGCGACGGCCTCGTCCCGGGGAACGTCGCCGCGGAGCCGCGTGGGCTTGGCCCCGCCCACCAGCGCTGCGGCAGCCTCGGGCGTGATCCGCCCCATCCCCTGGATCAGCGCCTCGTGGTTCCCGTGGCACGCGAGCCACGGCATCGTGAGGCCGCCCGCCCGGAACGCCCGGACGGCCGCGTCGAGCAGCCCGGGGTGCTCCGGGAACCCGAACGCCGTCCGGAACACGTCCGGCATCGAGCCACCCGGGTCCGGGCGCCAGAAGATGTCGTCCGGCCAGGAGGGGGCCTGGACTCCCCGGTAGCCGGGCGCCCCGGAGTCGAGCCGGACCGTCCCCCCGTCGAGGAGGTCGAGCACGGCGGTCAGCTCGTTCCACTGAGCGTTGTCGACCGAGTCGCCGGTCGTCGCGACCAGCGCGGGCGGCATCCCGGTCACCGGCCCGCCCTGCACCGCGTTGATCGCGCGAACCATCGCGTCCACCGCGTGTGAGTTCAGCGCCTCCTGCGACCGCTGCACGGGGATCAGCTCCTCGAACCGCGGGTCCCCGTACTCCCGATTGAAGAACTCGAACCGGACGGGCGACTGGACGTCGGCGAGCTGGAGGTCGGTGAGGTGGGCGAAGCACAGCAGGGGTCGGCCCCGTCCCGGCGCGCCGGCGGCCGGGCCGCCGCCGAGCAGGTCTCCCCGGACGAGGTGGCCCTCGCCGTCGATCCGGGCCAGGGCCCGGTACGGCGCGGCCGCGCCCCGCGTCAGCGCGCGCCCGGGGCCGATCCGCCCCGAGAGCGTCAGGCCCGGAGGAGCTCCGCTCACTCCGACGCGACGGGTTCTTCGTCGGCGGCGGCCGCGGCTTCCTCCGCGACCAGCACCGCGTCCTCGCGGATCCGCAGGCTCACCAGGCTCCCCGCCGGGTACGCGGAGGCCTCCGCCGTCCCCAGCTGAGCCAGGATCGTCGTGTCGCCGAGGTCCACGGTGACCCGGCTGGTCGCCCCCAGGAACGTCGTCGCGATCACGGAGCCGACCAGCGGCCCCGACTCGTCCGAGGCGC
>DATLUW010000870.1:0-7707 GCA_035577825.1 Actinomycetota bacterium
CCGCGGCGAGCAGGAAGCGCCGATGGAGTCGCTCCTCCGGCGCGATGCGCGCGCGATGGGCCTCTGCTGCCGTGAGCACGGGAGCGAGCACGGGACCCCGGAGCGTGCGGTCGTCGGGCAGGGGGTCGGGGGGATACGCCGGGACGGCGAGACCGAGGGCTTCGACGGTCGTGTCGACGAGGATCGAATCGGGCGCATTCGCGTCCGGCCCCCGGCGTTCGGCGAGGAAGGCCAGCAGGTCGCCCGAGATCGTCTGCCGGCCCTCGGTCACCGCCGACCTCAGCGCACCCAGCAACACGGCGGCCGCCGCGTTGACGGCTCGGCCCTCTGCGGTCGCCAACTCGAGGGCGTAGCCCAGCGCGCTTCGCGTCGCCTCGCTGATCGCGAGCGGCGGTGCATCCGCTCCGACCTGTGCTTCGGCGATCAACCGCCGCAGCTCGTCGAGGCCGAACGCATCCAGGGTGGAGGACCCGCCCATGGTCGTCGAGGAACCGCCGACGACGCCGATGACAGTCCCGTCGGTGGACACGACCGGCGAGCCACCCGCCGTGTAGTACTCGGCAAGGGCGCCATCGAGGCCGACCGGGAACCGTCCGTCGGGTTCCTCCGCGCCGGCCCGACCGGAGACGACGCGCACCACCGGTGTTCCGCTGGGGGCGTCGTCGCGCAGCATCGCGACCGAGCAACTCGCGTCGAGCCTCGTCTGGGCGAGGCTGGCCGCACGCCGCCTTGTCTCCTCGTCTTCGACCCGGAACAACGCGAACCTGTCGCCCGTGCTGACGAACTCGACCCGCACGTTGCGACCCTCGAGATCGGTGACGACGGTGTCTGCAGCGCCGCCCAGGCTCGCGAGCGTCACCAGGTAGTCACCGACGAGCCAGCCCAGTCCGAGTGGGCTCGGGGGCTCCCACTCGGAACTCGGGGCCTCCCCAGGTACGGCCTCCCTCATGAGTGCGACCAGGAACGGCCACCCTTGAGGCTCAGCCATGAGGTCAAGCTAAACCAGGAGGAGACGGGGGGATAGATGGTTCACGGACTGTCTCCGGGCGCCCACCCGGCTGCCTTCTGAGGGTTGCTCCGGGCCTCGCGGTGGCGGGTGGTCAGCCGATCTCGATCATGCGCTCGATCGCGCGGCGGGCGCGGTCAGCGATCTCGGGCTCCACGCGAACCTCGAACACGCCCTCGCGGACGGTTCGGAGCAGCTTGGCCGGCGTGATCGTCTTCATGAACCGGCAGACGGCGGCCTCGTTCGCAGCCAGGTAGTCGCCGCTCGGGTTCAGCTTGCGGAGCTTGTGGAGGATCCCGGTCTCGGTGGCGACGATGAACTTGCCGCCGTCGGCGGCCGCGGCGTCGCGAACCATCCCGCCCGTCGACATGATGTGCGTGCGGTCGGCCGGCAGGACGCCCTCGCCGGCGAGGTACAGCGCCGCCGACGCGCACCCGCACTCCGGGTGGATGAGCAGCTGGGCGTCGGGGTTCGATGCGACCAGCAACTGCAGCTCCTGCGAGCCGATCCCCGCGTGGACGTGGCATTCGCCCATCCAGATCTGCATCTTGCGGCCGGTGACGCGTTCGACGTGGGCGCCCAGGAACATGTCCGGCAGGAACAGGACCTCGCGGTCCTCCGGGATCGACGCGACCACCGCCGCCGCATTCTGCGAGGTGCAGCAGATGTCGGATTCGGCCTTGACCTCGGCGGTCGTGTTGACGTAGGCGACGACGACCGCGCCGGGGAACTCGGACTTCCATTCGCGGAGCTGCTCGGCGGTGATCGTCGCGGAAAGCGAACAGCCGGCCTCGACGTCGGGGATGAGCACGGTCTTGTCGGGGGACAGGATCGCGGCCGTCTCCGCCATGAAGTGCACGCCGCAGAACACGATCTCGCGGGCGTCGGTCTCGGCGGCCTTGCGGGAGAGCTCGAGCGAGTCGCCGACGAAGTCCGCCACGTCCTGGATCCAGGGCACCTGGTAGTTGTGCGCGAGGATCACAGCGTCGCGCTCCCGCGCGAGGCGGTGGACCTCCTCGGCCCAGGGTTCGTACTCGGTGGGTTCCGGCGCCAGGTGTGCGGGCGCGGCGCTGGTGAGCGTCATCGGCGGCTTCCTCCCCGTTGCACCAAGTCTACCGGCGGGTTCGGCTACTCCCGCCCGTACACTGGCCGCCGACCATGCCGGACCTGCCGCTCGACACCGACGAGATCGTCGCCCGCGCGCTCCGCGAAGACCTCGGGGCGGAGGGCGACGTGACCTCCCGCGTCTCGCTCCAGGCGTCGTTGACGGCGAGGGCGCGGATCGAGGGCCGGGCCGAGGGCGTTCTGGCCGGGCTGGCGGTCGCGCGACGAGTCGTGGACGCGGTGGACCCCGCAATGCGGTTCGATGCTCGGCTCCACGACGGCGACCGGGTCGCAGCCGGCGACGTCGTCGCGACCATCGACGGGGGCGCCCGTTCGATCATGGCGGCCGAACGCACCGCGCTGAACTTCCTGACGCATCTCTCCGGCATTGCGACGGCCGCGCGGGAGTTCGTGGAGGCATGCGCGGGGACCGAGTCCGTGATCCTCTGCACGCGGAAGACGCTGCCGGGGCTGCGTTCGCTGGAGCGGTACGCGGTCGAGTGCGGCGGTGGACGACTGCATCGCGCGGGGCTCCACGACGGCGTGCTGCTCAAGGACAACCACGTGGCGCTGGCGGGCGGCGTTCGTGAAGCCGTGGTCGCGGCCCGGGCGAACGCGCCGCACACGCTCCGCGTCGAGGTCGAGGTGGAGTCGCTGGAGCAGCTCGGCGAGGCGATCGACGCGGGCGCCGACGCGATCCTGCTCGACAACGCGGACGCCGACACGGTGCGCAAGGCCGTCGACCTGGTGGGGGAGCGCGTCCCGCTCGAGATCTCCGGCGGCATGACCGTCGACCGCGTCCGCGAGATCGCGCCGCTCGGCCGCCTGCTGATCTCGGTCGGCCGGATCACCCACTCCGCGCCGGCGCTCGACCTGGCCCTGGAGATCGAGCCGGCCGGCTGAGGGCCGGTCGCAAACCGATTCCAAGCGGGAACATCCCCTCCGAACTGGACGCGGCGGCGCCCTTCGGTAGCATCGGCGGCGAGATGCGTCGGGTACGTGTGACCGTGTCCGGTGAGGTCCAGGGGGTCTTCTTCCGCAAGTCCTGCGCCCAGGAGGCGCGGCGGCTCGGCCTGGCCGGGTTCGTCCGGAACCTCCCCGACGGCGATGTCGAGGCGGCCTTCGAGGGCGAGGACGACCTCGTGGCCGCCATGGTCTCGTGGTGCCGGACCGGCCCGGACTGGGCCGAGGTGGAGTCTGTCCGCGTCGAGGACGAACGGCCCCAGGGCGACGCGGGGTTCTCGATCGAGCACTGATCCGACGCGTAGGATTCGCGCTGCCATGGGGGTGGAACACGGCAGCCTGGTCCTCGCGGACATCGGCGGGTACACGAAGTACCTGACCGGCGTCGAGCTCGAGCACTCGCACGACATCCTGGCCGACCTGCTGTCAGTGGTGGTTCGCACCCTCACGCCCTCACTGCGCCTGGCGAAGCTCGAGGGCGACGCCGTGTTCTGCCACCTGGAGGACTCGGAGGGCGGCGCCGACGCCAACACGCTCGTCACGCTGGTCGAGGGCTGCTACTTCGCGTTCCACGCGCGGGTTCGCGACATCCAGTTCGCCACGTCGTGCACGTGCCGCGCGTGCAGCCGCATCCCCGACCTCACGCTGAAGTTCCTCGTCCACCACGGCGAGTACGTCGTCCACGATATCGCCGGTCACCGTGAGCTGGTCGGGCCGGACGTCGTGCTGGCGCATCGCCTGCTGAAGAACTCCATCACCGAGCGAACGGGACTCCGCGGCTACGCGCTGTTCACGAGCGGGTGCATGGACCGGTTCGGCATCGACGCGGCGCGTGCTGGCATGACGCCGCAGGTGGAGGACTACGACGACGTGGGCCGGGTGCACGGGCACCTGCTCGACCTCGAACGCCGGTGGGCCGAGGAACAGGAGCGCGCCGTGGTGTTCCTCGAGCCCGGCGCCGCGCCGTTCGAGATCGACGCCGACATCCCCGGGCCGCCCCCCGTCGTCTGGGACTGGATCACCGCGCCGGCGAAGCGCGTGCTGTGGCAGGTGGGCGTCACCGGGGTCGACCAGGACAACCCGGCCGAGGTGCGCGGGGTCGGGACGATCAACCACTGCATGCACGGCGATGCGGCGGTGGTCGAGGAGATCCTCGACTGGAAGCCGTTCCGGTACCTCACCGAGCTCAGCCAGACCCCGATCGGCCCCGCCCTCTGCACCATCGACCTCACGCCGAACGACGACGGAACCGCGACACGCGTCGACTACCGGCTGCGGCCCGAGGATCCCGAGCTCGACCCCGCGGTGATGACGGCGACGGGGGAGATGTACGGACAGCTGCTCCGATTGAGCTTCGACCGCCTGGCCGAGCTGGTGGCGGATTCGATGGAGGCTTCGCCGGCCTGATCCGGCTTCGTTTGACCGGAGGCTCGACCGAGAATCACATCCTTGTTAGTCTCCCCGGACATGTTCCTGCGATCGCTCTCCGTCCGTGGGTTCAAGTCGTTCGCGGACCGGACGACACTGGAGTTCACGCCCGGCATCAGCGTGATCGTCGGGCCGAACGGCTCCGGCAAGTCGAACCTCGTCGACGCCATCTCGTGGGTACTCGGCGAGCAGGGACCGCGGGCGCTCCGCGGCGGGCAGATGGCCGACGTGATCTTCGCGGGCTCGCAGGGCCGCAACGGTCTCGGCCTGGCCGAGGTCAAGCTCGTCATCGACAACACGGCCGGGCTGGTGCCGGTCGACCTCTCCGAGATCGAGCTCAGCCGAGCGGTGTTCCGAAGCGGCGAGAGCGAGTACCGCATCGGCGGGCAGGTCGTTCGGCTGCTCGACATCCAGGAGCTGCTGGCCGAGACGGGCATCGGGCGGGCGCTGCACACCGTCGTGGGCCAGGGCCAGCTCGAGGACGTGTTGACGGCCCGGCCCGAGGAGCGCCGGCAGTACATCGAGGAGGCGGCCGGCATCGCGAAGCACCGACGTCGCAAGGAGCGCGCCCACCGCAAGCTGACCGGGCTCGACCAGGACCTCCTGCGGCTGCAGGACGTCATGACCGAGCTGAAGCGCCAGCTCCGGCCGTTGAAGCAGCAGGCCGAGATGGCCGAACGCCACGAACAGCTCACCCTGCAGGCGTCCGAGCTGGCCTGGCGCCTCGCCGCAGCGCGGCTCCGCGGGCTGTACACCGAACGCGACTCGCGGATGTCGGGCTGGGAGCAGGGCGTGCGCCTGCGCACCGAGGCCCGCGACCGGCTGTCCGGGCTCGACGGCGACCTCGCCCGTCTCGCCGACGCGCGGTCGGCCACCGAGTCATCGCTTGCCGAGGCCGAGGCCCGGCTGCGCATCGCCACCGAGGAGCGCTCGGAGGCCGAACGGGCGTTGCGGCTGGCGGTGGACCGGGTCGCCGAGGCCAAGTCGCGCATGGCCCAGTCCGCGGCCCACGCCGCGCGGCGCACCGCGCTCGAGGGCGAACGCACGCGCGCCGAGGAGTCCCGCACCGCGACGCTCGCCTCCCTGACCGAACGCGAACGCGACCTCGCTCTTGCCGAAGAGGCGTACCAAGCCGCCCAGTCCGCCCGCCGCGAGGCCGAGGACGAACGCCGCCGCCGCGCCGAGCTGGTCGCCGTCCACCGCGCGGAGGTCGAGACGGTGCAGCGTTCGCTGCGGTCCTCCGAGCACGAGCGGGACCGCCTGCTGGCCACGCTCTCGCAGGTCACCGAGCGCGTCGCCCACGTCGAGCGGGAGCGGTCGGCGCTGGAGGCCCGGATCGAGGAGCTCGACGCCGAGGAGACCCCGCTCGCCGAACGCCACGGCGCGCTGGAGCGCGACCGTCTGGCCCTGGCGGCCGAGGTGGCCGAGCTGCGCGAGGCGCTTCGCGAGCTCGAGCAGCGGCGCGCCGTCGTCGAGGCTCGCCGCGCCGACCTCGAGGAGACGCCGGGCTCGCGGTTCCTGGCGAGGAACGCCACGGGCACGCCGGCCGGCCTGCTCCGCGACCTGGTCACCGCCGAGCCGGGAATGGCCGCCGCGTTGGCGGCCGCGCTGGGTTCGCTTCGCGACGCGGTCGTCTACGAACGCCGCGGCGACGCGCTGGTCGAGGCGCCCGGCGGCGACGGCGCGGTGCTGGTGGTCCCCGGGACCGACGCCCAGGTGTTGGGCGCGGCGCTCGCCGGCGAACGGCCGCTGCTGGACGTCGTGAAGGCCGACAATCGGGCGTACCCGCTGCTCATGCGGCTCCTGCGTGACGTGTATCTGGCCGACGACCTCGAACAGGCCGAGGCCAAGCACCGTTCCAACCCGCGGTGTTCGTTCGTGACGGCCGATGGCGTGCTGGTCGGGCCGTCCGTGATCCGGACGGCCGCGGAGGCCGATGCCCGAGCCCAGGGGTTGAAGGCCGACCTCCAGGTCGTGGATCACGAGCTCGCCGCCGCCAAGTCCGAGCTGAAACCGAAGGCCGAACGCCTCGAGCAGCTGGAGTCGGAACTGCGGGAGGTGGCCGGGGCGCTCGAGGCCGCCGACAAGCGCATCACCGAGGCCGCGGACCAGCTCGGCCGCCTCGCGCCGCAGCTCTCATCGCTCGAGAAGGAGCGCGAGCTGCTCGAGGAGCGCCTCGGCGGCCTCGACGACGCGGCGGCCGGGTGGCGGGAGACGCTCGCCGCCGCACCGCCGGCGCCCGAAGAGGAGCTCGCCCCCATGCCGCCGCTCCCCGAGGCGCCGATCGGGCTCCGCGTCGAGGTCGAAACCCTCCGCCGCGACCGCCACCGGCTGGAGGAGACGCTCGCGCGCCTCGACGGCGAGCGCGAGGCCCTGAACGCCTCCGACCCGGAGCGCCTCCAGGGCGAGCTCGAGGAGGCCGAGGGGAAGCGGTTCGCCGAAGAAGATCGCCTCAAGACGACCGAGATGGACCTCTCCCAGGCGGAGACCGCTCGCACCGAAGCGGCGACCGCCGCCCGCGCCGCCGCCGAGGCCGAGGGCGAGGCCAACAAAGCCTGGCGCGGGGCGGCCGGCGAGCTCGACCGGCTCCGCGAGGAGTACGAGCTGCAGGACCGCGCCCGCGCCGACCTCGAGCGCCGCGTCACCGAGGCCGAACGCCTCCTCAAGGAAGGCCACGAGCTTCAGCCGGAGGACGCCGTCGCGAGCCTCGAGGACGACGACACCCCCGACGAGCTCGAACGCAAGGCGGAGTTGGTCGCCCGTCGGCTCGGGCTGCTCGGCCGGGTGAACCTCCTCGCACAGGGCGAGTTCCACGCGCTGCAGGAGCGGCACGACTTCCTCGCTCGCGAGATCGACGACGTGCGGGCCGCCCGCAGGGACCTCCTGGAGGTCATCGAGCAGATCGACGAGAAGATCGCCGAGCTGTTCGGAACGGCGTATCGCGACGTGGCGGCGGAGTTCGAGCGGCTGTTTGCGGACCTGTTCCCGGGCGGGCAGGGCCGCGTCGTCCTGACGAACCCCGACCAACCGCTCGAGTCCGGCATCGAGCTCGAGGCGCAGCCCGGCCGCAAGCGCGTGAAGCGGCTGTCATTGCTGTCGGGCGGCGAGCGCGCGTTGACGGCACTGGCGTTCCTGTTCGCCATCTTCCGGGCCCGGCCGTCCCCCTTCTATCTGCTGGACGAGGTGGAGGCGGCCCTCGACGACCT
>DATLUW010000871.1:0-5597 GCA_035577825.1 Actinomycetota bacterium
GGCAGGACACGGCCCCTGAGCGGACTCGCGGGGCGCTCCGGACCCCGTCCGGCAGGCCGCCACCACGAGCGCCATCGCGGCGAGCCCCGCCACGAACGCCCGGCCCAGCCGTCGCGCGTACCGTCCCCCCACGTCGGGCGCCAGTGTGGCACGACCCACCGACACGAATGCCCCGAGGTGGTTCCTTGATCGCCCGGCGCGATGGGGCCAGCATCACCCCCACACCGAGCGAGGGAGGATTCGCATGCGACGTTGGGGATGGCCGGTCGCGGGGGTCGCGGTCGGGATGGCGATCGTGCTCTTCGGGGCCCAGGCGGCCGCCGGCGCCCAGACCAGGACGCTCTCGTACGACGCGGCGGCGCTGATCGCGTGGGACAACGACAGCGGCGCGCAGCAGCAGACGACGACGCACACCTCCGCCACCGGCACGCAATGCGCCGATCCGGTGACCATCGACAAGGCGGACGGCGAGGGCAAGGGTGCGCTCCTGCAGTTCGAGGGCGGCATGCTGTTCCCCGTCCAGCTCACGGACGGCGCCAAGGTCACCCGCCTGCGCCTGTTCGCGGTCGATCAGGACGCGAACGTGGACGCGTACGTCTACCTCGTCCGCAAGAAGCTGCAGACCGGCGTGCCGAAGGACGCCGGCTACTCGGTGATGGCGACCGCCCACAGCACCGGCAACGTGCTGACGAACGTGCGGCAGTTCGACGACACGACGATCACCGGGGCGATCGCCGACCCGAGCCAGTTCGCGTACTACCTCGAGCTCGTGAGCTGCGGCATCACGGTCGAGCCGATCGGCATCCAGATCACGATGACGACGAGCTGAGCCGCCCGGGTCAGGCCTCCGCGCGGTCCAGGTCGAGCGAACAGGAGTTGATGCAGTAGCGCAGGCCCGTCGGGCGCGGGCCGTCCTCGAACACGTGTCCGAGGTGGCCTCCGCAGGCCGCGCAGCGCACCTCGATGCGTCGCATGCCGTAGCCGTCGTCCGCGAGCAGCTCGACGGCATCGTCCGAGACCGGCTCCCAGAAGCTCGGCCAGCCGGTTCCGGATTCGAACTTGGTGTCCGAGCGGAACACCGCCTCGCCGCAGCCCGCGCAGCGGTACACGCCGTCGCCGTGCTCGTCCCAGTACGCGCCGGTGAACGCCCGCTCCGTGCCCTGTTCGCGGAGCACGCGGTACTGCTCGGGCGACAGGCGCTCGCGCCATTCCTGTTCGCTTCGTTCGATCTTCGCGCTCATCGTTCGGGACCTCCTCGTGGACGGGTTCGCTCCGACCATCGTCCATCAAGGGGAACGAAGCGTTGCGCCGGAGTGTTCCCGGTCACAGCTCGCAGGCGGTCTTCGGGCCGGTGCCCGTGCCCTGCTTGCAGGTGTCGGTGCCCGGGCCGCCGTTCAGCGCGTCGTTCCCGGGCCCGCCGGAGAGCACGTCGTTGCCGCCCGCGCCCTTCAGGGTGTCCGCGCCGCCGCCCCCGTTGAACACGTTCGCGGCGCCCGACCCCGTGATGGTGTCGCCGCCCGACCCCCCGACGACCTTCTCGACGTCCGGGCCCACGTTGTCCCCCTCGCAGGTGGCGCCCGGGCAGTGCACGCCGTCGTTGAAGTTGTCGTCCTCGGTGACGAGCATCGCGGCGGTGCGGCCCTTGAAGGACAGCGTGTCCTTCCCCTTGCCGCCGTCGTAGCTGTCGGCCTCGGTGACGGAGGGACCCGGGACGAACTTGTCGGCCGCGTCCCCGCCCACGACGTTGTCGCTCCCCGGGCCGTCGGAGATGGTCATCGGGATGGTCACCGGGTGCGAGCCGGCGACCGCGGTGCCGGCGCCGGACAGGAGGTCGCCCCCGCTGTTCCCCGTGAGCACGATGCGGGCGACCGGCCCCGGGATGACGGCGTCCTCGTCCTCGCCGAACAGCTCGTCACCGCCGTTGAAGTTGAACGCGAGGAATCTCGCGTCGCCGACGCTCCGCTCGCCGACGGTGAACGACTCGCCCTCGGAGCCCCCGATCACCGTGGCCCGTCCCGTGGGACCGGGGTTGGTCACGTTCATCTCGATCTCGCTCGAGTCGGGGTCCTCGCCGGGCTTCTCGTCCGTGAACCCGGGGGCCAGCGGGCCGTGCGACAGGTCCCACACGATGGAGGCGTTCCCCTGCCCGCCCAGGTCGGCGTCGATCGTGTCCACCGTGGTCACGGTGTGGCACACCACGCCGTTCAGCGTGATGTTCTGCCCGCTCCGGGAGATCGTGAGCGATCCCTGCAACTGCACGTTGATCGTGTGCGTGCCGGGGTCGAAATCGCACAGGCCGGCGAACGCCGCCGGTACGGCGACCAGCAGCTGGAGCGCGAAGACCAGGACCGCGACCACGGCGCGCATCGACCGCATCGAACCCTCCCCGGAGTCAGTTGTCGGGCCAGAGTCAACCGGCTCGGCGGTGCCGCCGCAAGTCAGGTTCCCCGGCCGGTCAGCCCCGCGTGGCGATGCGATGGTGCACATGGACCGTGCCGCCCGCGAACCGCCGTTCGTCCACCAGCTCCAGCCGCACGAACACGTCGTCCGGGAGCGCCCTCGTGCCGCCGCCGACCAGGACCGGCACGAGCAACAGGTGCAGCTCGTCGACCAGCCCGGCCCGGAGCGCGTGGGCGGCGAGGCCCGGACCGCCCACGCTGAGGTCGCGTTCGGCCTCGGCCTTCATCCGGCGGACGGCGTCGGGGTCGAACGACCGCTCCAGGCGCGTCCTCGCCGTTTCGACGCGTTCGAGCGTCGTCGAGTACACGACCTTGTCCGCCGCCCGCCAGATCTCCGCGTAGTCCCGGACGGGGTCCGGCATGCTCGGTTCGGACCCGCCGGTCTCCCAGAAGGCCATCGTCTCGTACAGGCGCCGGCCGTACAGGTACGTGCCGATCGGCCGTTCGAGCTCGTTGACGAACGCGTGCACCTCGTCGTCCGGCGCCGCCCAGTCGAACCGCCCGTCGCGGTCGTTGACATATCCGTCGAGCGACGCGATCACCGTGAAGATCAGCCTGGCCATGGGCTCCCTCCCTCGTCGTGGGCCCGCCGCCTCTGGCCGGCCGGGCGGGCCCACGAGGGGAGCTCGCCGGCCGCTACGACGAGGCCGCCACCTTCCACAGGTACCCGTCCGGGTCGGAGAAGTACCCGAAGTATCCCCACTGCACCTCGGCCGCCGCGCGGACGACGCCGGCGCCCGCCGCCTCGGCCTGTGCCATCACCTCGTCGACCTGCTCGCGCCCGTCGACGATGTAATGGAACGACACGCCCCGGTAGCCGGACCCTTCCGACGGCACGCCGGCGTCGGCGGCCGCCGCCTCGCGCTCGTACAGCGCGAGCGACGACGACCCTCCACCCAGCGAGAGCCGGACGAAGTTCGGGTAGTCCTGTTCGATCTCGCAGCCCAGGCCCTCACCGTAGAACGCCTTCGAACGCGCCAGGTCCTCGACCCCGAGCATGATCGCTGTCACCTCGATCGCCATCGCTGTCTCCTTTCTCGTCCCGCGGGAGCCGTCACCGGCATGACGAACCGGACCGCCCGGATGTGACGGCGTCCGCGCGGAATCCCTCACGAGGCGTCCTCGAGACGTCCACGGCCTCGGTCACGCTCGGCGAGGAGGCCCCGAGGATCCTCAGCAGCCGTTCGGGCAGGTGTACCGGACCTTCGCGCCCTCGATGAGCAGGTCGATCAGGGCGAGCTCGGTCTCGGGCGTGGGCCCGAGCACCGAGAACAGACTCTCGATCCCCACGGCGTACACCTTGCCCGCCGCCACCTTCACCGGAGGGTTGAAGGTGAACGGGAAGCTCACCGTGACGTCGCACCGCACGACCGGAGATGCCTGCTGCGGCATCAGGTAGGTCCCGGTTGCCTTCGAGGGCTCATAGGCGAACACGTAGAAGCGCCCCAGCGGGGCGTGGCTCGAGCCGCTGCCGCAGTCGCGGTAGTAGAACGTGACGTCTTTGAGCACCGCGCCGACCGGGAGGGGCGGGTCGGCCTCGAGGTAGATGTGATTGGGGACATTCGGGCCCGGATAGACCTGGGCATAGACACCGCCGCCGGTGTTCTCGACGTGCTGGGGGTGGACGCGGAAGTCCAGTCCATGGAAGTCGACCCCCCGGACCGTGACCGAATGGACGGTCGTAGACGACCGGGACGCGGGTGCCGCGCCGGCGATCTGCCCGATCGCGACGCCGGTGACGACCATCGCCCCGAGGGCGGCGGCGAGCGTGAGCTTGCGAATGATGCGCATTCCGGCGACCTCCTGTTCGACGAGCGGATCTCCGAGGGGAATCCTGCACCGAACCCGATGCCGATCCGGCGCGGGCGGCGGCGCTACGGGAACTCGACGACGGTCGACTCTGGCCCCGCCCCCAGGACGATGCCGGCGACTGCCGGTTCGCCCTCCTCGATCGTGACCGGGAGGTCGTGGTCGCCGAGCCATGACCCCAGGCGAACGGCGTCGCCGCGCAGGCGGACCTCTAGACGACGGGGCCCGTCGGCGCCCGGCTCCCGGCCGGGGTGGGGCGTTCCCGGCGCCCACTCGATGAAGAACGGCAGGAACGGCTCGGCCATCGCGCGTTCGAGCCCGGCCATGCGCCATCGCAGCACGCGCCCGTCGGGGGTCGCGCGGGACCCGTCGGTGACCGCCAGACCGTTCCGCTGCGCGAGCTCGTCGAGCTCGTGCGATCGGACCACCCAGCAGATCGGCCGGAACGCCGGGCCCCGAACCGACCCGACCGTCCGGCCGAACTCGTTCTGCGAGGCGAGCTCCTCGTCGACCACGGCGACCAGCTCCAGGTAGGCGTCCCCGAGCGGAACGATCCGGTTTCCGGTCCCGAGCGTCGGGTGCCGCCCGCCCTCGACCGAGTCCAGGCCGTACCGGTCGGCGAACGACCGTGCCGCGGCGTCCAGGTCGCCCACGGCGATCACGACGTGATCGAGCTCCACGGCTCCGAGCGTAGCGCTGCACCGCGCAGACCACGCGTGGGGGCGAGACGGCGCGGCCGGAGCTACCAGGCCCGGACGCGCGTCGGGACGACCCGGATCGGCTGCGCATAGTCCGCGGCGAACGATTCGTCCGTCATACCGAGGCCGGCGATGTCCTCGCGGTACTTCCCGACGTAGGCCGATACCCGGTCGGCCGGCGGTTCGTCGTCGGCGAGGCGCGCGGTGGCCTCGAAGATCACCACGTCCTCGCCCTCCCGGTCGGCGTTCAGCTGCAGCGCGACCCTCGGCCGATCGCGGATGTTCGCAACCTTCGGCGCCTTCGGCTGGCTGTAGATCAGGAACGAATCCCCATCCCAGACGAACCACACGGGCGTCGGCTGTGGCTGGCCGTCGTCCGAGACGGTCGTCAGCCAGACCACGACCTCGCTCCGTAGCCGCTCCTCCGCCCGGGCCTGCGCCGCGTCGTCGAGGTCGAGGAATCCCATCGCCGCGCGAACATATCCCAGCTCAGGGCGGGGGCGTCGCGCGGGCGGATCCGTGCTGGTCGCGGGTCCGGCGCCACCTACACTCGGTGCATGGCCGTCTGCGCGGCGTGCGGGAGGGAGAGCGCGGAGGGGTTCGCCTTCTGCCCGTACTGCGGCGCGCCCCT
>DATLUW010000872.1:0-4905 GCA_035577825.1 Actinomycetota bacterium
GTCGCTGGACATCGCGTCGGGCGAGCTGATCGCCTTGCTGGGCCCCTCGGGCTGCGGCAAGACGACATTGCTGCGCATCATCGCGGGCCTGGAGACCGCCGATGCCGGCAGCATCCTGTTCGCCGGCGAGGACACCACCGACCTGCACGTGCGCGAGCGCCAGGTGGGCTTCGTGTTCCAGCACTACGCGCTGTTCCGGCACATGAGCGTGCGGGACAACGTCGCCTTCGGCCTGTCGGTCCGCAAGGTCGGCAAGGCCGAGCAGCGGAAGCGCGTCGACGAGCTCCTCGAGCTGGTGCAGCTCGGGCCGTTCGCCGACCGCTATCCGCACCACCTGTCGGGGGGCCAGCGTCAACGTGTTGCGCTGGCACGCGCGCTGGCCCCCCGGCCTCGCGTCCTGCTGCTCGACGAGCCCTTCGGGGCCCTCGACGCGCGGGTTCGCCAGGACCTCCGCCACTGGTTGGACAAGCTGCACCGGGACCTCGGCGTCACTTCCCTACTGGTGACGCACGACCAGGAGGAGGCCCTCGAGCTCGCGCAGACCGTCGTCGTCATGCACCGCGGGCGGGTCGAACAGGTCGGCTCGCCCGAGGCCGTCTACAACGAACCCGCGACGCCGTTCGTGGCCGGGTTCGTCGGCGCGGCCAACGTGCTGACCGGCCAGGTGGTCGACGGCCGGCTGCGGTTCAACGGCGAGCAGGTCCTGTGGGACGCCGCGCACATCGACGACGGCTCGGAGGCGCACGCGTACATCCGGCCGCACGACGTGCGCGTGTCGAACAGCCGCGGGAACGGCGGTTCGCTGCCTGGCATCCTCGAGCGGTCGAAGGACCTCGGCTGGATGTCGAAGCTCCACGTCCGGCTCCCGGACGGCCAGGTCGTGATCGCCCACATCCCGAACGAGGAGCTCGGCCACCACGAGCCCGGCGACGAGGTGTGGGTCGACCTCCGCAACGCCAAGGTGTTCGCGCCCGACGACGCGGACGGGCCTGGGCTGGCGGATCCGAACCTCTCGGCGGACGACGCGGAATCGACGGCGACGGCCGCTGCCGCGGGGTAGCCTGAACCCCGATGCCGACGCGTCGCTCCGACGTCGTGACCTGCTGCGCGGCCTCGAACGGGGGCCGCCGATGAGGCGCGGGGCTGCCCGCTCGCTGGGCGTCGTCCCCGACCCCGAACCCTCCAAGCCCAAGCTCCAGCTGCGCGGCGTGCGCAAGTCGTTCCCGACGCAGCGCGGCGACCGGGTGCTCGCCCTCGAGGACATCACGTTCGACGTGGCGCCGGGGGAGTTCGTCTGCCTGCTCGGGCCCTCCGGGAGCGGGAAGTCCACCTTGCTGAACGTCCTGGCCGGGCTCGACTCGCCCGACGCGGGCACGGTGACGATGAACGGCAAGCCGATCACCGGGCCCGGCCCGGACCGCGCTGTGCTGTTCCAGGAGCCCGCGCTGTTCCCGTGGATGACCGTGCAGGGGAACGTGGAGTTCGCGCTGCGGATGGTGGGGACGCCGGCGGCGGACCGTCCGTCGGTCGCGGCGCGGTGGCTGTCGAAGGTGCACCTCGCGCGGTTCGCGGACGCGCAGCCGCACGAGCTGTCGGGCGGCATGCGGCAGCGGGCCGCGCTGGCCCGCGCGCTGGCGTGCTCGCCCGAGGTCCTGCTCGCGGACGAGCCGTTCGGCTCGCTCGACGCGCAGGCCCGCGAGGCGTTGCAGGTCGAGGTCCAGCGGGTGTGGGGCGAGACGGGGACGACGTTCGTGTTCGTGACGCACAACGTGCGGGAGGCGGCGCTGCTGGCCGACCGCGTTCTGTTGATGTCGGCCGGGCCGGGCGTCCTGTTGGAGGAGTACCGCATCCGGGTGCCGCGCCCGCGCCACCTCGAGGACGCCCTGCTGTCGCGGGTGGTGGTCGACATCCACGACCGGCTGTCGGAGGAGGTGAGCAAGGTTGCCGCGCGCGAAACCGGCGAACCCACCGGTCTCGGCTGACCCCGGAACGCTGCCCGAGGAGACAGCGGATGGGCGATCGGGCTTCACGCTGTCGCGGACGGCGGGCGCCGTGATCGCGGCGGCCGGCGTGCTCCTCGTGTGGTGGCTGATCACGGCCACCGGCTGGGTGTCGGCGCAGGACCTGCCGACGCCGGCGACCGTGTGGTCGACTCTGTGGAAGGGGATCACCGACGGGTCCATCCCGGAGGCCGTGTCGCGCACGCTCATCCGGCTGGTGTTCGGCGTGGCGGTGGCGGCGGTGTTCGGGACGGTGATTGGCGTCGGCATGGCGGCCTCGCGGAACTTCCAGCGGACGGTCGGCGCGCTGGTGGCCGGGCTGCAGGCGCTGCCCCCGATCGCGTGGCTGCCGCTCGCCGCGCTGTGGTTCGGGTTCACCGAGCGGGCGGTCGTGTTCGTCGTGATCGCGGGGGCGTTCCCGTCGATCGCGATGGCGACGGCCGCGTCGATCCGGCACGTGTCGCCGCTGCTGATTCGGGCGGGGCGGACGCTGGGCGCCGAGGGCTGGGAGCTGTACCGGCACGTCGTCGTGCCGGCCGCCGTGCCCGGCTACGTCGAGGGGCTGCGCCAGGGATGGGTGTTCGCGTGGCGGTCGCTGCTCGCGGCCGAGCTGATCATCCAGGGCGGCAAGGGCCTCGGGCATTCGTTGACGACCGCCGGCGCCGCGTTCGACGCCGCCACGATCCTCGCGCTGATGATCGTGATCGTGGTGATCGGGATCGCGATCGACGCCGGGTTCGCGGCGCTCGATCGCCACGTGCGGGGCCGCCGCGGCCTGCTGGTGACGCCATGAACGACCCGAAGCCGCCCGACGACACGACGATCGCGCAGCTCGCGTCGCTCTCGGCCGAGGAGCGCCAGGTGCTGCTCAAGGTGTCCGAGATCCTCAAGCGGCTGCAGTTCGGGACGGTGCTGCTGGTCGTGCAGGACGGCAAGGTCGTCCAGATCGAGATGGCGGAGAAGTTCCGGCTGCGGTGAGCTGCGCCGCCGCACGCCGGCCCGTTCAGCTCGTTCTGTAGGCCACGGTGGCGACGTCCCCGTTGCCGCACTGCGCGTCGGAGTCGCCCGCGACGAACACCATCGACCGGTCGGGGCTCGCCGTCACGGCAGCGGCCTGGTCGGGGTGACGGTTCATGCGCGCGTACCTCGCCACCCAGCGTTCGTCGCCGTTTGAGGCCCGGTATTCCACCGTCGCGAAGGCGGTCGACGGAGTTTCGCCGAAGCAGCCGTCCACGCCTTCGTCGCTGCTGCCCGCCACGTCCACCCGGGTCCCGTGCGGGCTGACGGCGACGGCGAACGCCGCATCGACCCCGTGCCCTCCGTCGTAGTGGGCGAACCACGAGGCCGACGTGCCCGAGGTGTCGAACGCGACCGTCAGGACGTCCTGGTCCCCGCTCCCCGCGACGAACGCGCGGGTCCCGTCCGCGGACAGGGCGAGCGCCGCGGCGAAGTCGGGGGTCCCGTCGTCGAACCGGGCGACGCGCGGATGGCCGCCGGTCGCCCCGTCGTAGGCGAGGAGCCGGAACCCCTGCGGGTCGCTCCGCGTGGCCCTGGCGGTGCCGGCCACGAACACCCGGGAGCCCTCCGGTGTGGCCGCGACGTCGGTCGCGAACGCGTCGTCGTCGCTCGTGAAGCGGGCCGCCCACAGGCGGGAGCCGTCCGAGGCGTCGTAGGCGACCGTGGCGATGTCGCGGTCCGAGCCCGCCGCGCTGGTTCCCGTGACGAACACGCGGGTCCCGTGCGCGCCGACGGCGATCCCCTCGGCGGTGTCGCCGCCGTGCGCCGGCCCGGCGTAGATCGCCTGCCACCTCCGCACTCCGGTCGCCGCCGAATAGGCCACGGTCCAGTAGTCCCAGAAGTCGTCCAGGCCGGAAGCGCCCGTGCGGCTCCCGGTGACGAACACACGGCCGGCCGCGGCGACGATCCGTCGCGGGACGACCTCCCGGTGATCGCCCACCCGGGGAGCAGCGGCCCACAGGCGCGAGCCGTCCGAGGCGTCGTAGGCGACCGTCATCGGGCTCCTGGTGTCGAACGACCACTCGACCTGACCGGTGACGAACACGCGTGATCCGTCGTGACTCACGGCGATGGCATCGGCGAAGGCCTGGGTTCCGTCCGGTCCCGGAGTGCGCGCCGCCCACGTGCGTTCGCCGGTCAGGGCATCGCGTGCGACGACGACGAATGACCCACCCGACGACCTGGCGACGTACACGCTCGAGCCGTTCGGGGCGAGCGCCATGCCACCGAAGCGGTCATCGACTCCGCCCGGACCGGCGTCGCGAAACGCCAATGCCTGGTCGCCCGGAGTGCGGTGGGGGGGTGGCGCCCGCCGTGGAGGCCGGGGTCGCGAGGGCGGCGCCGGCCACCCACACCAGCACGACGCGTCGCAGGGAAGCGCGAACTGGTTTCGCGCGTCACACCTGTCCTACGATGACAATCGTGGGAGCGCCCCAGTTCCCGGACGACCCGCGGGTGCATCGGGTCCTAGCGGTCTATGGCGCGTTGCAGCGTCGCGACTGGCAGGCATTGCTACGCGAAGTGTCGCCGGTTCCCGTGCTCCGCATCGAAGGCCGGTCGCGCTATGCGGGGACGTATCAGGGGCAGGGGCAGCTGATCGCGCTGGCCGTGCAGTTCGAAGAGCGGATCATCCCGTTCGCGTCGGAGATCGACGAGGTCCGGATCGCTGGTGACGAGGTCCACACCGTGGTCACGGTGTCCGTCCTCGTCCCGTCGAACGACGTGTTCCGCGCCCGCCTTCGCGAGGAGTTCGCGTTCGACGCTGAAGGCCGTGTGTCGCAGCTCGTGGTCGCGGGCGTGGACCAGGCCACCGTGGACGAGTTCCTGGGCTGACTCACGGTCGGCGACTCGCCGAAGCCGCCGAAGAGCACACGTGGTCGGGTCGACA
>DATLUW010000873.1:0-4808 GCA_035577825.1 Actinomycetota bacterium
AGGACCGCCCGGGGGTCCGACGCCAGTGCGCCGGCGATCATGAGGAGGCGCTGTTCGGTGGACGTGAGCCGTTCCGCCGGGAGGCCCGCCCGGGAGTCGAGCCCGACCTCGCGGAGGGCGGCCATCGCGCGCGTCCTCGCCGCGCGCGCCCCCGCCCGCGCCCGGGGGGTGGCGAGCATGGTGCGGACGGCGCCGCCGTCGCGGCGGCGGACCTCGGTGCCCGCCTCCGCGTGCTGCAGCGCGGTGAGGTCCGCGAACAGGGTCGTCGCCTGCAGCGTCCGGGCGACGCCGGCGGCCACCCGTTCGGCCTCGGTCGCACCGGTGGCGTCCGCACCGGCGATCTCGACCGATCCCTCGTCCGGGGCGAGGTCGCCCGCCAGCAAGCGCAGGAGCGTGGTCTTGCCCGAGCCGTTCGGGCCGATCAGGGCGTGCACGCGGCCGGGCAGGAGATCGACGTCGACGCCGTCCGCGGCGACCACGCCGCCGAAGCTGCGGGTGAGCCCGCGCCCCGCCACGACCGGCGCCCCCTCGCGACTGCCGGCGCCGGGCTCGGTCACCCCCCGGGTCGGCGCCGCGGGATCCCCGCGGGCGGCCCCCTCCGGCGCGGCCGCTGGCTCCGGCGACCCGTCTCGCGTGCCCGGTTCGTCGGCGCGGCCGACCCGGCGCCGGAGCATCCCGGCGGCCCGGACCAGCCCGCCCCGGCCGAGCAGCAGCAGCGCGGCCAGCAGCAGCAGCGCCGCGACCACCGGTTCGAACCGCACCTCCTCGACCCCGAACGCCGACCCCAGCACCGAGGACACCCGCGGCAGCGCGGCCAGCACGGCCGCCCCCGCCACGGGACCGAGCGTCGTGCCGGCCCCGCCGAGCAGCACCGCGACGAACAGCTCGACCGAACGGAGCGGCCCGAACGACGCCGGGTCGGCCACGCCGGCGACCTGGGCGGCGAGCGCGCCCGCCGCTCCCGCCACGCCCGCTGCCGCCACCACCGCCCCGAACTCGAGCCGGGCCGCCGGCACCCCGAGCGCGGCCGCGGCGTCGGGTCCCTGCCGCACGGCCGCGAGCTCGAGGCCCGGCCGGTTCCGGGCCACGGTTCGAAACGCCAGCAGCGACAGCACGACCAGCACCAGCGTGGTCTCGTACAGGATCGTCGGGGTCTGGGTCACGACCGGTCCGACCCCGGCCATCCGGAACGGCACGTTCGGCACCACCAGCCCCTGCGACCCGCCGAACAGTCCCGGGAACGCGTCGAGCGCCAGCCCGACCAGCCAGGCGATCAGCCAGGTGGCGACCGCGACGAACGCCGGCCGCAGGCGCGTCGCCACCATCCCCACCAGCGCCCCGGCGCCGAGCGACAGCGCGATCCCGACCATGGCGGCCGAGACCGGGTCCCAGCCGTGGATGCCCGAGAGGCGCCCCACGGCGAAGGCGCCCACGGCCATGAACGCCCCCTGACTCAGCACGGGGATCCCGCCGAGCCCGACGGCTGCGTTCAGCCCGACGGCGGCGAGCACGGTGCACAGCCATCCGGCAGCGTTGCCGGTCCGTCCCGCGCCCAGCACCCACGGCGCCGCGAACGCCGCGGCCGCCGCCGCGACCCACGCCCACGACCCCGGGGTCCACGCGGCGGCCAGCTCCCGTCCGGCGGCGGCCACCTCGGCGCCGACGCCACGGCGTCCGGGGACCGCCTCGCCGGAGGGCGCGGAGGTCATGCCGCCGCTCCCCGCCGGCGGCGCCCGGCCACGACCGCCACCACGACGGCCACCAGCAGCGGTGCGACGTCGCGCCACGACGGCCCCAGCCGGAACCCGCCGACGTGGAACGTGGCCACCGCCGCCTCCAGCACGCCGATGCCGAGCCCGGCCGCGAAGGACCGCCACGGCGAGCCGAACCCCGCGATGAGGGCAGCCGCCAGCCCCTTCAGCCCGAGCAGCGCGCCGGTGTCGGCGTTCACGGGGGCGCCGGGAGCAGCCACCACTGCGGCCAGCGCCGCCACCGCGCCCATGCCGGCGAAGGCGAGCGCCAGCAGCCGGTCGACCGGAAGCCCGACCACGTCCGCTGCGTCGAGGTCCATCGCGACGGCCTGCAGCGCGCGGCCCCGGCGGCTCCGGCCGAGGACCGCCGAGGACGCCCACGCCAGCAGCAGGCCGGCGGCGATCACGAAGAACGCGCGGACCTGCACGATCGCACCTCCGCCCAGGGAGATCGCGCCGCCGTTCCCGATCCGGTCGAACGGCAGCAGGTCGGGGAACACGTACGCCCGCCGGACGAACGCCGCCGCCAGCAGGCCGTGGATGGCGAACGCCGCGGCCACCATCGCGCCCACCCATCCGATCGTCGAGCGCTGCCGCAGGAACGGCCGCACCGCGACCAGGTACAGGAGCACGCCGGCCACCACGGCGACGGCAATCCCGGTCGCCAGCCCGGCGAGGGTTCGCCAGGCGGGGACGTTCGTCGCGGTGACCGGGCCGGCGCCGCCCTCGACGGCCAGGGCGGCCAGTACCGCGAGCCCCACCAGGTCGCCGAGCGCGAACGGGACGACGCCGGTCAGCCGGTAGGCGAGCGAGGTCCCCACCGCCACGAGGCCGTACACCGCACCCGCGGCCAGGCCGGTCACCACCACCTGGACGAACAGCGACACGAGCGCTCCGGGCCTTGTGTTGACGGTGGGAGAAGGGTCGCCGGAGTATAGCCGTGACGTGCTGCCCAACTTCCGCAATCCCCGCAGCGCGCCGGGCTCCCGTCTTCCGATCGGTGTTCGGTTCGCGTGCGCCGCCACCCTGGTGCTGGCGACGACGACGGCGTGCTCGGCCGCCACCCCGCCGCCGCCGGACCTCCAGGCGAGCGCGACCTCCGGCGGCCTGATCGCGGGCGGCGGCCTGGTCCGGCCGACGGCGTTCCCCTCGGGCCAGCTGCCGCCGTGCCAGTTCCCGGCCCGGCTCGACACGCCCGACTGGATGCCGGACGACCTCCCGTTCCCGCCGGGGAGCTACGTGACGCAGGAGCTCGGGCTCGACGGCGGGTTCCACAAGGCGCTCATGGTGGTCCCGACCGACCTGACGACGTACACGAAGTTCGTGTTGGAGCAGTGGCCGAAGGCGGGCTACCAGCTCGGTCGGGGCGACTCGGAGCTGTACGAGGTGGAGGACATCTTCACGAAGGCGCCGGCCGTGGGCGCGTTCAAGGCGGTCTCGCAGGCGTGCTCGCCCGGCTATTCGAAGATGCTGTTCATCTACGCGGATCAGAGCCCCGGCTTGCCGGTCCTGCCGAGCCCGCGTGGCACCGCGCTCAACGCGGGCGGTTCGCCCGGCACCGCCTGACCCCGCACCGCCTGACCCCGCACCGCCTGACCCTGCCGAGCCTGAACCCGCGGCGCCGGGCCGCTCAGCTGCGGCTCCACAGAACAATGGCGCCCCCCACCACCACGATCGCCAACGCGGCACCTGCGATCGCCCCCATGACGCCCGTCCCCGCGTCGGCCACCGGCGTGTTCACCGGGGCGCTGACCGCCGAGAGCGCGAACCGGTAGACGGTCGAGGCCGGCCCGGTCGGATCGGGGTTGCCGAGGTAGGCGTCGAACTGGCGCAGCCGCGCCGTGCGCCACATCGTGTCCACGATCAGTCCGGTCATGGTCCTCGGATCGAACTTCGACGGGTCGGTCCGCACGCCCTCCGACCAGGTCGAACCGGCCGGCGGGGCGAGCGAGTCCGCCGAGGGTGGCGCGGGCGTGCCTCGGATCGCGATCGCCGGGACCTCGAGGTCCCGGACCGTCGCGGTCAGGTCGACCGTGTGCGACAGCGGTGATCCGCCGCCCAGGAGCGCCGAGAACGTCAGCGCGCCGGAGGCGTTCGGCGAAGCAGCGGCACCGGTCGCGTGGTCGAGCGTCCACCGCGACGCCTGGACCGAGATCGTGCCCTCGACCTGGAAAGGCGCCTCGAGGTTGGTCGGGCGGAACGCGGGGTCGGTGAGGGCGATGGACTCCGGCACGCCGGCGGCCCCGGGCTCCGGCCGGCGCCCCGCGGCGAGCTCGGCTCGGATCGCGTCGAGCGCGGCCGCGCCCTCCTCGAGGCCGATGTCGCCGTCGACGACCTGGAGCGGCAGGGGGGAGTTGTTCGTCACAGTGAGGCGCAGGTGCAACTGTCCGGTGGAGGCGTGGCCGGGCTCGACCGGCTTCCCGTCCACGGACATCGCGAGGGACACGCGGACCGGCAGGCGGACCACCTCCTGCCCGGGGATCAGGTCGAGCAGCGCGCCCAGCGACTTCGAGCCGCCGGAGAACCCCTGCCAGATCACCGAACCGCGACGGAGGCCGGGTTCGGACTCGGACCCGGGGAGCGCCTCGACGTCGGTGGCCGGCCCGGCGATCTTGAACTCGAAGTCCCCCAGGCCGGAGAGCGACAGGCGCTGGGCGTCGGAGATCGAGACGAGCGAACCGTTCAGGCCAAACCCCGCGTCCACGCGCTCGTCGTCGGCGACCGGGCCGGGGAGCCGGGTCTGGATGCCGGCCGACCCGTTGAGGATGCGTTCGATGTTGACGGCGACGGCCAGCGCGTCCTTCTCCGTCGGCAGCTTCACGGAGGTCGCGCCGGAGGGCGTCGCCGGGGCGGGACTCGCGGCGGACGGGACCGCGGTCGGCGTCGACGCCGCTCCCGCCGCGACGGCGGGCGCCAGCGAGAGCAACGCCGCCGCCGCTCCCGCGAACGTCTGCCGCGCCAACGCCCGGGTGTTCATCGCACACCAGTTTGCCGTGCGCGGCGCCGCAGCGGGGGCCGTCCGCCCCGGCTCCTGGATTCCGGCTGGGGGCGTCAGGT
>DATLUW010000874.1:0-2306 GCA_035577825.1 Actinomycetota bacterium
GGGGCGCGGGTGTTCCGCCCGCCTCGCCGTCGCTCACGCCGGACATCCTCGCAGGGTACCGGGGCCGTCGGAGGAGCCTGCTTCTCTTCGCCGGGTCGGCCTTCTATACTCGAACACCTGTTCGGTTCGGTTCGCCTGGAAGCCCCTGAGGGACTCGTCGCCATGGCTTCGACACGGACGCTCGACGCGAACTGGCTCGACACGCTGAACCCGCCGCAACGGGAGGCCGTGACGCACGGCGGCGGGCCGCTGCTGGTGGTGGCCGGGGCGGGCTCGGGGAAGACCTGGACGCTGGCCTGCCGGGTGGCGCACCTGATCGACTCCGGGGTGCCGCCGCACCGCATCCTGCTGCTGACGTTCAGCCGCCGGGCCGCGCGGGAGATGCTGTCGCGCGCCGAGCGGTTGATCGACGGGAGCGGGGCGCCCGCGACGCGGGTGTGGGGCGGGACGTTCCACGCGGTGGCCAACCGGCTGCTCCGCCTGTACGCGCGGCAGCTCGGCCTGGCGCCGGACTTCACCGTGCTCGACCAGGCCGACGGCGCGGACCTCATGAACCTCATCCGGAGCGACCTGGGGCTGGCCGCACGGGAGCGGCGGTTCCCGCGGAAGGAGACGCTCGCCTCGATCCACTCGCGCGTGGTGAACGCCGGCACCCCGCTCGGCGAGGTGCTCAAGCGGCACTTCCCGTGGTGCCTCGAGGAGGCCGACGGGATCCGCGAGGTGTTCCGCGCCTACACCGCCCGCAAGCGCGTACACCTCGTGCTCGACTACGACGACCTGCTCGTGTACTGGCGCGCGCTGGCCGAGGACGCCGGGGCCGGACCGCACATGGCGTCGCGGTTCGACCACGTGCTGGTCGACGAGTACCAGGACACGAACGCGCTGCAGGCGGACGTGCTGCTCGCCATGCACCGCACCGTGCCGAACGTGACCGTCGTCGGCGACGACGCGCAGGCCATCTACGGGTTCCGCGCGGCGACCGTGCAGAACATCCTCGATTTCCCGCAGCGGTTCCCTGGAGCGCGGGTCGTGAGGCTCGAACAGAACTACCGGTCGACCCAGCCGATCCTCGACGCGACGAACGAGGTGATCTCCCACTCTCCGCAGCGGCACGAGAAGACGCTGTGGTCGGATCGCCGGACCGGCGAGCGTCCGCGCCTCGTGCGGTGCCGCGACGAGGCCGAGCAGTGCGACGAGGTCTGCCGCCGGCTGCTCGAGCACCGCGAACGGGGCGTCGCCCTGAATCATCAGGCCGTGCTGTTCCGGACCGGCCACCACAGCGACCTGCTGGAGGTCGAGCTCGCCCACCGGAACATCCCGTTCGTGAAGTACGGCGGGCTGAAGTTCATGGAGTCCGCGCACGTGAAGGACGTGCTGGCGCTGCTGCGGATCCTCGAGAACCCGCTCGACGAGGTGGGGTGGTTCCGGGTCCTCCAGCTGCCGGAGGGCATGGGCCCGGCCGCCGCGCGCCGGGCGATGGCCGCGATCGGGCTGGGCCCAGAGCCGGGGGTCGTGGAGCTCACCCCCGCGGCGGCCGCGGGCGCCGGCGTCGGTCCGCTCGCACGGTTCCTCGACCGCCCGCCGGCGGTCCCGAGCGCGGCCGGCCCGGAGGTCGACGCGCTCCGGGCGGCGTTCGTCGAATGCGTCGAGGGCGATCCGCCGGCGGCCGTGCAGGTCGAACGCCTCCGGCGGTTCCTCGAGCCGGTGTTTGCGCGGCGGTACGACTCGGCGGCGGCGCGCCTGCGCGACCTCGAGCAGCTCGAGGCGCTGGCGTCGCGGTTCCCGGAACGCGGCCGCCTGCTGGCGGAGCTCGCGCTGGACCCGCCGTCGTCGACCAGCGACCTCGCCGGGCCGCCGCTCCTCGACGAGGACTACGTCGTGCTGTCGACGATCCACTCGGCCAAGGGCGGCGAGTGGGACGTCGTGCACGTCATCCACGCGGCCGACGGCATGATCCCGTCCGACATGTCGACCGGGAACGCCGAGGAGATCGAGGAGGAGCGCCGCCTGTTCTACGTGGCGCTGACACGGGCGCGCGACGCGCTGTACGTGTACTTCCCCCTGCGCTTCTACCGCCGTCCGCGCGGTCGCGCCGGCGAGGACGCCCACACCTACGCGCAGCTCACGCGGTTCCTGCCGCCGGACGTGCTCGAGCACTTCGACTCGGCGGGCCTCGACCCGTCGGCGCCGCCCGACGACGAGCGGGTCGACGGGAACGGCACGGCAGCCGCCGGGGTCGACCGGTTCCTGGCAGGCCTGTGGGAGTCGTAGGGGACGGGTCGCCGGTTGGGTATCGTCCGCGTCGT
>DATLUW010000875.1:0-2621 GCA_035577825.1 Actinomycetota bacterium
GGTGGCTGCGGCCGGGGTTCCGGACGATGGCCCGAATCATGGTCGAGCACTTCACGCCGAAGCACTTGGCGAACCTGTCGGCGATGGCAGTGGCCCGCGAGGCTGCGACCGAAACGGGCTCGCAACGAACCGCCGGAACCGAACGGGCCACCTCCGCGTCCTGAGGGGCAATGCCGCCGCCCGCTTCGCGGGCGGCGGCCGTCCCCGGGTCGAGGAGGTTCGGACATGCGCAGGACAAGGGTCGGACGACGCATCCCGGTCGCGTTCGCGCTGGCGTTGGGGCTCACCGGCATGATGATCGGCGGGGCCGTCCCGGCCTCGGCGGGCAGCGTCCTGCCGGTCGGGTTCCGCGCGACGTCGATCAGCTTCGTGAGCGCCGACCACGGCTGGATCCTGGGCAAGGGCGCCTGCGGTCCCTCGGCCAACTGCACGCAGGTCCTGCGCACGGTGAACGGCGGCCAGACCTGGCAGAAGGTGGGCCCGATCCACGCCCCGCTCACGCAGGAGAAGATCGGCGGCGTCTCCCAGATCCGGTTCGCCGACGACCTCCACGGGTGGGCGTTCTACCCGTCGTTCTACGCGACCTCGGACGGCGGCCACACGTGGACGAAGCAGCCCATCCCCGGCGGCGGCCTCCAGGTCCCGGTCGTGGCGGCCGACACCGACGCCATCTACGCGCTGATCTCGCACTGCAGGTTGAGCGAGACCCCCGCCCGGTGCGCCCCGGCGGAGCTCTGGCGCTCGACCCTCGACCACCCTGCCTGGACGAAGACGTCGCTCCAGGTGCGGAAGGGCCTCGTGACGAACGCCGCGCGCATCTCCCTGCACGGCGTCGTCGGCTACCTCATCGTTCCCAGCGAATCGAACCCCGACTTCGTGCGGGCAACCGTCAACGGGACCACCTGGGTGCCTCGGCCCGACCCCTGCGACCGGCCGGACGAGGAGCTGGACGACGTGTTCGCGATGTCCGACACGGGCGTGGCGTTCCTCTGCGTCGGCGACCCCGGCCTCGGCCACGCGGTGAAGCGGGTGTTCCGGTCGAACGACACCGGCAAGACCGCGACGACGTTCGGCTCCATCCCGACCGATGGGATCGTGTCGCAGGTCACGGCCGCGCCGAACGGCCGCATGATCGTGACCTCGTGGGGTGCGCCTGGGAGCTGGATCTACCGGAGCAACGCCGGCCACCCGTGGACGACCCCGGAAGCGATTGGGGACAACGGCGCAGGCTGGAACGACGTCGTCATGACCACCAACCAGATCGGGTTCGTCGTGCACGGCCCGGCCGCGGTGTTCCCCGCCGGCGAACGCCCGGGACAGCTCGCCGAGACGCAGGACGGCGGGGAGTCCTGGCTCCCGGTGTGAGCGGCGCTCCCGTTATTGGGGGAGGCCGGTGGTCGGGTCCAGCAGCAGCGGGGCCGGGTGCGGGTGCGCGAAGTCGAGCATCCCGAGCAGCGACCCCGCCGGCGCGATCGCGTCGAAGGACTGGTCGCCGATCGGGCCGACCGCCCACCGGGACTCGATCAGCCGCAGGATCGACGTCTGGTCGTTGACCGTGTGGTCCACGAAGTTGCGCCTCGACCACGGTGAGATGACGAGCAGCGGGAGCCGCGGCCCGTAGCCGCACCGGTCGAGGTACGCGCCCACCCCCGGCGCCCCGCCGCAGTTCGCCGGGCCGTTCAGCGTGTCGGCGGCGTCGTTCGACGGGTTCACGGGGGCCATGTACACGTGGTCGTACCAGCCGCCCGAGTCGTCGTAGGCAACGATGACGACCGTGCTCGACCACTCCGGCAGCTGTTGGATGCGGTTGATGGTCGTCACCAGCCACTTCTGCTCGGCGAGCGGGTCCGACGAGCTGGGGTGGCCGTCCTGGTAGGCCGGGGCCTTCAGGAAGCTCACGGCCGGCATGGTCCCGTTGTTCGCGGCCGCCCAGAAGCTCGACACGTCGTACTGGTGGTTCGTCTGGTCGGCGTTCGTCCCGATGTCGGCCACGGCCAAGGGCGGCAGGTGGTGCGGGTTCGACGTCGACGCGTAGTACTGGAACGGCTCGTGGTGCGGCGTGTAGTCGGGGTCGACGTCGCCGGCGCTGTTGACGTGGTGCGCGCCGCAGATCGCCGTCACATGATCCGGCTTCGTTGCCGTGCGGTGGAACCCGCCCTGGAACCAGCCCCACGTCACGTTCGCGGCCGTGAGCAGGTCGCCGATGTTCTGGCCGGACAGCTCGACGGGGGTCTTCGCCTTGGTGCAGTCCTCGAACTTGGGGTCGGGGTCGCCGATGAGCGTGCCGTTCGCGACGTTGTTCTTCAGCGTGGTGGGCGTGGCGCCGTGGGTCTGGCCCGAGATGAGGTTGATCGCGCCGACGCTCGACGGGCCGTACGTCGTCCCGAAGGTCTCGTCGTTCATGGCGAACCGCTGCGCGTAGTTCCAGAGCGCCGTCACCGTGTTGCCGTCGTAGTAGCCCATCGCGATCTTCTTCGGGCACTCGGCGGTGGGGTTCGTCGGACCGAGCTCCTCCACGAACCGATCGAGCGCGCCATTGTCGGCCGCCGACTGCTCCGGCGTGTAGGCGTGCTTCGCGCTGCACGTGTGCGCGTCGAACCGGTCGATGCGGAACGGATTCG
>DATLUW010000876.1:0-2403 GCA_035577825.1 Actinomycetota bacterium
CCCTCCCGCCCCGCGGAGTACAGCACCGCCTCCGAGGCGATCCGCTTGCCGCTCGACAGCTCGACCAGCGCGCCCTCGTCGAGGGCGTCGACCATCGTGACCTCCTCGCCCAGCCGGAACGTCACGCCGAGGTCGCGGAGCTGGTGCATCAGCCCCTCGACGATCTCGTCGTCGCAGAACTCGAGGATGCGGCGGCGCATGTCGACGACCGTGACCTTCGTCCCGAGCGCGGCGAACATCGACGCGTACTCGATTCCCACGATCCCGCCGCCCACCACCACGAGCGCCCCCGGGATGCGCTCCGCGTTCACCAGCCCGTCCGAGTCGAACACCGTCCGCTCGTCGAACTCCACCGCCTCCGGGCGGGCCGGCTTGGTCCCGGTGGCGATCACGACCGTGTCGGCGGAGATCTTCCGTTCGGCGCCGTCCTCGCGCTCGACCACGACCGTCGTCGGATCGACGAACCTGGCCGAGCCCTCGAGCAGCGCGACGTGGTTGCGCGACAGCTGGTCGCGGATGACGTCGATCTCGCGGCGGATGACCTCGTTCGCCCGGGCCCGGAGGTCCTCGATCGTGATGTCCTCCTTGACGCGGTAGCTCTGGCCGTAGATCCCGCGCTGGCTGAGGCCGGTGAGGTACACGACGGCCTCGCGCAGGGTCTTCGAGGGGATGGTGCCGGTCATGACGCAGACGCCGCCGACCTGGCGTCGTTCGACGACCGCGGCGCGCCGCCCGAGCTTCGCCGCCTGGATCGCGGCCTTCTGCCCGGCGGGGCCGCACCCGATCACGAGGAGGTCGTACTCGCCTGCCACGGTCCCCTCCTTCATGGAGCCGGAGCCTGCGGCGACCATAGGCGAGGGGTGCGGACCCCGCAAACGGCCCGACCGTCGCGGGGCCCGCCCTTCGTCCCGGTTCGGGCTACAGGCGGTACGCCTGCACCGTGACCTGCACGTCGGCCGCCGCCGGCGAGCCGAACTGCGCGGCGCCCAGGCACCAGTTCGCGGGGAACGTCCGGTGCGGCGCCTCCGCCGGAGCGGGGAGCGGCACGACGACCGAATCGTGCGCCGGCACGCTGGCCACGACGAGGTCCGGTCCGAGGGGGCTCGGCAGCGCCGATCCGCACGAGCTCGCACCGCCGATCCCGTACCCGAACACCGAGACGTTGGCGTTCGCCCCCGAGTTGTTTGCGAAGATCACGCTGGTGATCGCGATCTCGTCGCCGCTGTGGAACACGTTCGGCAGCGCCGCGACGATCGCGGAGGCCGGAACGTCGACGCGGCGGAGCAGCTGGAGCCGGCCCGGCGCCGGCACCGCGCCGACCACGCCCTGCACCGGCAGCGGATTCTTGGGGTTGGCCGTCACCCACAGCCCGTTCCCGTCGACGTTCGCCGTGACACCCCCGTCGTCCGACGTGATGAAGACCGGGGAGCTCGAGACCGCGCCTGCCGCCATGGGCAGCAGCAGCACCGCCGCGATGACGCCCACCATCAGCGCCACCACCCCCCGCGTCGAGATGGTCCATTCCTTGCGCATGCCGACCCCTCCTTCGGCCCGCTCGGGCCGCCTGGGCGCGGGGGCCCGCGCCGTGCGGCGGCGACGGTACGGCTCCGGCCTGATTTGTTCAATGTGATCGGAACGCCGCGTCGAACGTCTGCCGGCCTCAGGTGACTCGGGCCCGAGGCGGCGCTCCGGACCCGGGGAGGGCGGCGGGTTGCATTGCATCGAACAACAGGGTCGTTGTGGCAATCTCTGCCGGGTTCTCGAGGGGGCCGACGGGGAGCAGGAGGGGTTCGAATGCGGCGCTTCCTTGGTTCCGTTGCCGTTCCGGTGGTGCTCGCGGCCGCCGTCGTGACCGGGGTCGCGCGCCCGGCCGGCGCGGTCACCGGGTGGCAGTTCTCCGGGCCGACGGGGGGTTCGTCAAGCAGATCGCCGTCGCGGCGTCCAACCCGGACGTCGTGTACGCCGTGGTCGACGACAACGCGGGGAACGCCGGGATCAGCAAGTCGACGGACGGCGGCCTCACGTGGTCCGACGCGAGCAGCGGGATCGCGATCCCGTTCAACCTCGTCGGCCTGACCGTCGACCCGACCGACCCCGATCGGGCGTGGGTCGGCGCGACCAACGCGGTCGAGCGGACCACGAACGGGGGCACGCTCTGGACCTCGCCGAACACGGACCTCGACGGACAGTTCGTCGAGGACGTGGCGGGGGACCCGAGCGACCCCGACACGCTGTACGCGGCCACGCAGAACAACGGGATCTACCGGAACACCAACGGCGGCGACACCTGGAAGCACAAGTCCTCGGGGATCCCGTCGGTGGACCGCGACATCCGCGCGCTCCTGATCGACCCCGACCACACCTCCAAGGTCTATGCGGGAGCGCTCGCGGGGGGGCTGTTCG
>DATLUW010000877.1:0-7493 GCA_035577825.1 Actinomycetota bacterium
ACGCTGAAGAAGCCGTTCTCGCCGCTGCGGATCGCGTAGGAGGGCACGACCGGCTCGCCGCGTTCGAACGTGGCTTCGGCCGGCGGCGGATCGACCCACGGGACCGTCAGCGGCTGGAAGTTGCGGATGACCTGACGTGCCGGCACCGGCCGCCCCGCCGCCCGGCTGGCGCGGGACTCCGCGGGCTGGGATTCGTTCGATCCGGGGAACACCTCGCGGTCGGCCTCGAACAGCAGCCGCCGGATGCCCCGGTGCAGCGGGATCTCCTCGCGAACCCGGACCTCGTCGATGCCGATCGCCGCGGCGGTGATCAGCACCTTGAGGCCCGCCTCCGAGTACTTCCGGGTGAGCTCCTGTGCGAACCGCGCCTTCTCGCCGAGGCGCGTGTCTTGGGCGGCGTGGCTGAACCCCATGCGGATCTGCGGAGGCGCCCCCGGGCGGTCGGGGTCGTCGTCGTACATCCCGCCGACGCCGGTGGTGTGCGCGATGAGGACGTCGTCCGCGAGGTCCTGCTTGACGTCGACCAGATCGTCGCGGATCGCCTCGACGAACCGCTGCTTCAGCCGTTCGAGCCGGTCGTCGTCGAAGCCCTCGACGAACCCCGTCGCGAGCGCCAGCTCGTCTTGGTGGTACGCGACGAGGGACGGGACCGGGATGCCCATGACCACCGAGCGGAACCGCGCGATGCCCCGGTCGGCGAGGTGCGTGCGGACGTAGCGCTGCAGGAACTCCCCGAACGGCCGCGCGCTCGCGACCGTCTTGGCGATGGCCTCGTCGACGGCGTCGGGTTCGTCCTCGATCCCGGTGCCGATCGACTGCAGGAAGTCGGCGGTCACGCCCCGGCGATCGTCGGGCGGCGTCTGGGCGATCTGCCGCAGCCCCGGCACCGCGCTCACCTCGAAACGCTCCAATGCGACGAACACACCGGAGGCGGTCAGGAACCCGTTGCGGACGCGTTCGGGCAGGTAGTCGCTGCCGTGCCGCGACTCGACGAACCGAAACAGCCTGCGGGTGAACGCCTGGATCTCGTCGGCGGTGGTGCCGGTGGCGACGAGCACGGGAACGTCGTCGGGCTCGGGCGGGGAGACCGCAAACATCTCCTCGTACATGGCGAGCAGCTGGAGGAGCGCGGTGCCCCCGACCGCGCCCGTTCCGCCGAGGAACATGTGCGCGTCGCGAAACCGCTCCCCCGACCTGGCCGCCCGGACCAGGCGGGGTCCGAGCCGTTCGTGTTGAAACCCCACCGTCGCTCCTCGCGGCCGGCCGACCCCGCCCAGTCTAGCAACCGTACCTTCCATCAAATCCGCAGGTAGAGACGCAGAAGCAAGGCTCCCGTGCACCGGCTGCACGAGCTCAATGCTCGGGGTTCGGCTCGCCGCTCGACGACTACGGAACCGGGATACTCGTCGCTCAACTCCCCCGCACCTTCGGTCTCTCGAATTCGACGAACGGCATCGTCTGGGGTAATCTACAACCACATGGTTGTAGATCAGATGTCGGAGGCCCAGGTCGATCGGTTGTTCCACGCGCTGGCCGACGCCACGCGCAGGGACATCCTCCGGCGGTCGGTGGCCGGTGAGGAGTCGGTCTCGCGGCTGGCGGAGGCCTACCCGATGACCTTCGCCGCCGTCCAGAAGCACGTCGCCGTGCTCGAACGCGCCGGCCTGATCTCCAAGGAACGCCGCGGACGGGAGCAGCTCGTGCACACCGATCCCGAAGCGCTCGCCAGGGCCCAGCGTGCCCTTGACGAGCTGGAGGCCGCGTGGAGCTGGCGCGTCGAGCGGATGTCCGACCTGCTCGCGCTCGATGCCCAACCGAATCCGGACCAGAACGTACGGAAAGGAGCCGACGGATGACCGTCACCACCATCGACAAGGATCTCGACGAGCTGATGCTCACCGTGATCGCCGACTTCGACGCTCCGCCGGAGCGCGTATGGCAGCTGTGGGCCGACCCGCGCCTGCTCGAGCAGTGGTGGGGCCCGCCGTCCTACCCGGCGACCTTCGAACGCCTCGAGCTCGAGCCGGGCGGCGAGGCCGCGTACTTCATGACCGGGCCCGAGGGCGACCGGCACCGCGGCTGGTGGCGGGTCACGTCGGTGGACGCGCCGAAGTCGATCGAGTTCGTCGACGGGTTCGCCGACTCGGACGGCAACCCGGTCGAGGACATGCCCGTCGTCCGGATGCACATGCAGATCGCCGAACACGAGGGCCGAACCCGGATGGAGCTGCGGTCGTTCTTCGCGTCACGCGAGGATCTCGAGCGGCTGGACGGGATGGCGATGGCCGAGGGGCTCCGCGAGGCGCTCGGCCAGATGGACGCACTGCTGGCCGCCTGATCTTGGCGGTGCCGAAACGGGAAAGGACTTCAGTCATGCGAGAGCTGGTGACGAGCACGTTCCTGACGCTCGACGGGGTCATGCAGGCACCGGGGGGTTCGACCGAGGACGTCGAGGGCGACTTCGCGTTCGGCGGCTGGTCGGTCCCCTACTGGGACGACAGCATCGAGGGGTTCATGACGGAGCTGATGGGGAAGCCGTTCGACCTCGTGCTGGGGCGGCGGACGTACGACCTGTTCGCATCGTTCTGGCCGGACGCGCCGGACGACATGGGCGGCAGGCCGCTGAACGACGCGACCAAGTACGTCGCGTCGCGGGGAACCCCGGAGCTGACGTGGGGGCCGGCGGTCCATCTCGAGGGCGACGTCGCGTCGGCAGTCGCGGAGCTGAAACGGGGCGATGGGCCCGAACTCCAGGTCCACGGGAGCGCCGACCTGCTCCAGACGCTGTTGCGCTCCGGCCTGATCGACCGGATGCGCGTGCTCGTCTATCCGGTCGTGGTCGGATCGGGGAAGCGACTGTTCGGTGAGGGCATCGCCCCGTCCGCGCTGAAGCTCGTCTCGAGCAAGGTCTCCCCGTCGGGCGTCGTCATGAGCATCTACGAGCCGGCCGGCGAGGTCGTCACGGGCTCGTTCGCCTGATCAGCCGCCCACGGGTCCGATCATCCGACAATCGCGCCTTGCCGGTCGGGATGTGAGGTGTTGTGGCCGTCGGGCGCACGTGGCGGAACGATGACCTCGAGATCGACGAACGCTGACATCCGCTCATCGGCAACTCGACCTGCCAGACTTCGGGCTCCCGATTCGAACCTCGACCGAAGAGAGATCGTTGACCGAACGCGCCCCGGGTCCCAGCTCGGTGAGCGGGCAGCTCCTGCTCGCCGACATCAGCGGCTACACGAGCTTCCTGCGGCAGGTCGCGGACGCGCACGCGAACGACTCGTTCGCCGGTGGCGCGATTCCACCGGCTTACGCGGCGATCTCGGGCCTGCTCGACGGCATCGTCGAGCGGCTCGTCCCGCCGTTCACGCTGTCCAAGCTCGAAGGGGATGCCGTGTTCGTGTTCTCGGCGGACTCGCCGGCGACGCTTCGGGGTCCGGCACTCGTGGATTGCCTGACCGATTGCTACTCGGCCTTCCGGGCGTTGCTCGGTGAGGCCGAGCGAATCTGGCCGTGCAGCTGCGATGCATGTTCGGGGATCGAGGCGCTCGATCTGAAGTTCGTGCTGCACTCGGGGCACTTCGTCGTCCAGTCCATCGCCGGCGGCCGGGAGCTCGTCGGGCCCGAGGTCGTGCTGGTGCACCGCCTGTTGAAGACGGGTGCGGGCGACCTCATCGGGCACGGAGCCCATGCGTTGATCACCGATGCGGCGGCGATCGCCTACGACGTGCCGACCGTCGACGCCCTCCCGCTCGTCGAGCACTACGAGCATTACGCGCCCGTCGACGCCCACGTGCTGTCGCTGCGCGGCTGACCAGGGGTTCGGGGGGCGCTACTTCGTGGCGGTCGCGGCCTGTTGTTCGAGGTCGAAGGCCTTGGCGACGACCGGCTTGCGGAGCTTCCAGATGAAGCTGTCGTACCAGAAGTGCAGGATGCCGAGCGAGTACACGATGATCAGGTACGCGTGGTTCGGCAGGTGGGTCCCGAGGCCCTGGTCGATCTCGTAGATCAGCCCGAGGAACGCCGCCAGGAACAGCAGCCGGCCCCACGTCGTGTTCACCATCTTGCCGAGGATGCTCGAGCGGTCGTGCGTCTTGCCGTACCGGCTCTGCATCGTCTTGTAGACCACGACGAAGTACTCGATCGCGTGCGCCGCGACGTACGCGATGAACCCGGCGAGCGGATCCCACGCGATCGTCGCGATCAGCAGCAGCGAGGTCCCCTGGTACGTCCACTTCGCGTAGTTCGCCTGGGGGAGGTGCTGCCGTTCCTGCCGGACGAGCATCGTCGTGAACACCCCCGCGACGATCAGCGCCGGGACCAGCAGCCAGATCGCGTACGGCCGGACGGACGCGAGGTCGCGGACGCCGTTCGCGTTGGTGGAGTCGAGCATCACGCGCGCCAGCTGGTCGAGGACCCGCGGGGTCGAACCGACGATCAGCAGCGCCGCGACCATCCACGAGAACAGCACCCCGCGGTCCAGCCGCGCCGAGCCGAACCCCGCCTTGCGCCCGTAGATTCGCGACAGCCCGTAGCGCTGCTGGAGGGTGTGGATCGTGTTCCACAGCGCGGCGATCGGGACGATGATCCACAGGTCGAGCATCACGGCCACGGCGATCAACGCGACCGCCACGACCGGGCTCCATGTGAACAGCTTCGGCCGCAGCGCGAACTGCGACTTGTCGCCGTAGACGAGCGCCAGCGTCAGCGGCTGGTGCAGCAGCGAGAGCAGGAACGCCCCGCTGAACAGGACGCCGAGGAGATGGTCGTTCCCGTTCTGGCCGGTGAGCCAGTGCGCGGCGAGGAAGATCGGGACCCAGCACAGCGCGACGAAGAGGTCCGCGCGGGCTCCGTAGATCCAGTTGAAACGCGACGACGCCGCTGCGGGCGGCGCCGTCCTGGCTTCGGCGACCGGCGTGGTCGCCGATGCGGTCCTCCCCACCGGCTCTCCCCCCGGATCAGTGCGGGCGTGAGGATAGCCCGCCGCGGCCGTTTCGCTCAATGGTCGAAACCGTCCAATACCGGACAGGTTCCCGGCGCATACGGGTGGAGCACGCTTGTCACGCGGCCGCCTCGAACGCCCGGAGGTCGTCGTCGTCCAGCCCGATCGCGCCGGCGGCGACGTTCTCCTCGAGATGGGCGACGCTCGACGTGCCCGGGATCGGGAGCATCACCGGGGAGCGGTGGAGGAGCCAGGCCAGCGCCAGCTGACCCGGCGTGGCGCCGTGCCGCTCGGCGGCCTCGCCGAGCGGCGAACCAGGCCCGGTCAGCTGGCCGCCGAGCACCGGCCGCCACGGCAGGAACGGGAGCCCGGCCGCCTCGCACGCGTCGAGCACCGCGTCCGAGCGGCGCTCCGTCACGTTGTACATGTTCTGCACGGACACCACGTCGACGATCCCGCGGGCGAACTCGAGCTCGCCGGCGTTGACGTTCGACAGGCCGATGTGGCGGATCTTGCCCTCGTCCTGCATGGCCTTCAGCGTTCCGAGCGAATCCTCGAACGGCACCTTCGGGTCCGGCCGATGCAGCTGCAGGACGTCGATGCGATCCACGCGGAGCCGCTCGAGCGAGCCCTCGACCGCCTTGCGCAGGTGGTCGGGGCGGCCGTTCGGGATCCAGCGGTTCGGCCCTGGTCGAACGAGGCCGGCCTTCGTCGCGATCACGAGGCCGTCCGGATATGGGTGGAGCGCCTCGGCGATCAGCTCCTCGCTGACCTTCGGGCCGTAGGAGTCGGCCGTGTCGATGAAGTTCACGCCGAGCTCGAGAGCGCGGCGGAGAACCCGGATGGACTCGTCGTGGTCGCGGGGCGGTCCCCAGATTCCGCTGCCCGTGACCCGCATGGCGCCGAACCCCATGCGGTTGACGGTGAGGTCGCCGACGGTGACGGTTCCCGCGGCGGCGGCCGGCATGTCGTGATCGCTCATGACGTGGTGCTCCTTCCGGAACGGGGAAGCGTTTCGTCGTACCCACCACCTTCGCGCAGGTCGCGAATCGGCGCATCAGCGCAGGTTGGGAGGCGGGCGGCCGCGGTTCCGGGACGCGGGTTCAGCCCACGAGGAGGTCGGCCACGGCGCCGCCGTCCGAGAGGTCGGTCCGCACGCCGTCCGCGCCGAGCGGCTCGAGGTCGTGGAACGCGATGCGGCCGGTCGCCACCAGCAGGCAGCGGGCCCCGGCAGCCCGCGCGCACGCCAGGTCGCGCGCCGTGTCCCCGACGACCCAGGTCTCCCCCGGCGCCGGCGCGTGCCCGTACCGCTCCCGCACGCGCTCCAGCGCGATGGGCACCAGGCGGTCGCGATCCTCGTCGTCACTGCCGTACGCGCCGACCTCAAGGTCGAGGAACCGCTCCAGCCCGAACGCCGCCACCTTGATCCGCGCGTTCACCGCGAGGTTCCCGCTCACCACGGTCTGGACGACCTCGGGGTCGGCGTCGAGGCGCTCGAGGACCTCGGCCACGCCGGCGTGGAGCTTCCCCTCGGCAGGGATCCGGTCCCGGCCCTCCGCGAGGCGCCGGGTCAGCCCCTCGAGGACCTCCGGCAGCCGTCGCCGGGCCTCGTCGCCGGTGATGCCGACCGTCGCCAGGATCTCGAGCGCGATCAGCGGGTCGGTCTTCCCCGCCATCTGCACCGTGTCGTCGTCGGGCACGTCCCGCCCGAGCGCATCCGACGCGCCCGTGAAGAACGCCCCGCGCCCGATCGGACCGGCCGACAGCAGCGTGCCGTCGACGTCCCACAGGATCACGCGGCGAGGATGCAGCGGGAGCGCGGAGGCGGTGGACATGTCCGCCAGAGGGTACGCGGCGGCGGCGGACGGGTCACAATCCGCCCCACGAACCTCGAGGACCCCGGAGGAGGCGCACGGATGGACACGGGCTGCGTGCAGGTCGTCGTGGCGGTCGACACCGAGGAGAACGCGTTGCGCATCGCGGAGGCGCTCGTGGACGAGCGGCTCGCGGCCTGCGTCCAGGTCGGCGGCCCCGTGACCAGCCGCTATCGGTGGGATGGCCGAATCGAGACCGCGCGCGAATTCCGGCTGGTGGCGAAGAGCCGGGGCGACGCCGTTCCCGCGCTCACCGAACGCGTACGCGAGCTGCACCCGTACGACCTGCCCGAGATCATCGTCGTGCCGATCACCGGCGGGCTGGCCGGCTACCTCGACTGGATCCGGACGGAGACGACGGGCGCTGCCTAGAGCTCGGCCGAGCGCAGAGAGAAGTACCCGATCAGGTGGAACCGTCCGCTCACGCGGAACAGGATCTTGCCGAGCAGCCGTCCGGGCGCGATCTGCACGACCTCGTCGAGGATCCGCCGGATCAGGAAGTCCGGGTTCGCATCGAAGTCGTAGTCGATCTTGAACGTCTCGAGATCCGGGTCGACGGCGCCGGGCGCGACGCGGTTCCGGAACGGGAACGCCTCGATCCTGTTCACGGTCACCGTCTCGGGCGAGTACTTCGGGAACACGACCTTCATCGGGATCCGCGAGTTCGGGAGGAACCGGTT
>DATLUW010000878.1:0-11871 GCA_035577825.1 Actinomycetota bacterium
AGCCGGCATGTCCGGCAGGGTACGCCCTGGCCTCCCTCCGGCTCAATCCGAATCTGGCGCGACCCGGTACAGGTGCCATCGATCGGGCACACCTTTGAGCTCGTGTTCGCCCCGGTCCTCGAACACGAGGCCGCTGCCGGCGACGAGGTCCCGGACCGTGGAGGAGGCGAGGACCTCGCCCGGGCCGGCAAGCGCCGCGACCCGGGCGCCGATGTGCACCGCGATCCCCCGGATCTGCTTGCCGGCGGGCTCGATCTCTCCGACGTGCACGCCGGAGCGGATCTCCAATCCCAGCTCCCGCAGACGGCCAGCGATCGCCTGTGCGCACCGCACGGCCCTGGCCGGACCGTCGAAGGTGGCCAGGAAGCCGTCGCCCGCGGAGTCGACCTCGACACCATCGAACCGTCCCAGCTGTTCCCGGACGCGTCGATGGTGCTCGTCCAGGAGATCCTTCCACCGGGCGTCGCCAATGTGCGCGGCTCGCTCGGTGGAGCCAACGATGTCCGTGAACAGGATCGCGGCCAGTCGCCGCTCCGAGGGCGTGCGGTGGGCATCCTCGCCCAGGAACGAACGGATCTCCAGCACGACCGCGTCCGAGTCCCCGATCCACGGGATCCCGTCGTCGCCGTGCAGCTCGACCAGCCGCGCGTTCGGCATCTTCGCCGCCATGTACCGGCCGGCGTCGATCGGTTCGATCAGATCCCCGACCCGATGCAGGATCAATGTCGGAGTGCGAACGACCGGAAGGACCCGACGGATGTCGGTATTGCTCGAGTTGCGCATGACAGCCTCCGCGGACGATGGGCTCGCGGCGAGCCGCGTGTAGGAGATCCACCGTTCAAGTTCCTCGGGTCGCTCGAGCATGTCCGGGCCCATCCACCTGGCGTTCTTCACCACCCAGGAACGGGTTCCCCAGCCGACCCGAATGCTCGCGAGCCATTCCTCCCATTGGTCGTCGCCCCAGGCCCAGGGATAGTCCTCCTGCGGGCGTTGCGCGGCCGATGCGCTGAACAGGACGAGCGAATCAACGCGCTTCGGGTTGGTCGCCGCGAACAGGACCGACGTGGCGCATCCGTCCCACAAACCGAGGAGCGTCGCCTTGGGCGAACCGGCCTCGTCGAGCACGACTTCGAGGTCGCGGAGCATCGTCTCCTGCGGAGGCGCCTCGCGAAACCGGTCCGAGAGGCCCGACCCCCGCCGGTCGATCAGGATGAGGCGCGAGAACTCGGCGAGTCGCTGCAGGAACCTCGCCAGGGACGGGTACTCCCATGCATATTCCAGGTTCGAGACGAATCCGGGGACAAGGAGCAGGTCACGCGGCCCACTCCCGACGACCTGATAGGCCAGCGAGACGTCACCGCTTCGTGCGTAGTGCAGTTCCGGTTTCACGTCGGCCAAGTCCCGCCCTCATCCCGATCTTCGTCACCCGGACGCGGTCATCTCCCCCCAGGCTGCCGGCAGGGCCTCGAGCACGATCCCGAGCTCGCGCTCGGCGGCATCGACCAGCGGCGGGGCATCCTCCAGGGCGCCGCGCTTCGCGGCCTCCTCCAGCGCCCGGCTGCGGTCTGCGAGCCGGTCGGCTCCGAACGTCGCCGCGTTCGACTTCAGCGTGTGCGCGGCGCGCCGGAGCGCCTCGGCGTCGCCGTCGCCGAGCGCCGTCTTCGCGGCCGTGAGCAGGGCCGGGGCATCGGTGGCGAACTGCGCGATGAGGTCGGTCACGAAGTCCGCGTCCCCGCCGACTCCGTCCAGCAGCCGGGCCAGGACGGCCGGGTCGATCGTGCCGTCCGACGACGGCGCCGGCCGCGACACTCCGCCGGCCCGGCGGGGCGTCCGCTTGATGGCGGCGACGAGCTCGTCGACGCGGATCGGCTTCGCCAGGTAGTCGTTCATCCCGGCGGCGAGGCAGCGCTCACGGTCGCCGCTCATGGCCTCAGCGGTCATGGCCACGATCCACGGGCGCTCGCCCTCGGGCCATCGTTCGAGGATCCGGCGGGTCGCCTCAAGCCCGTCCATCTCGGGCATCTGGACGTCGGAGAGCAGCAGGTCGTAGGGCTGGCGTTCGAGGGCCTCGATCGCCTCCAGGCCGTTCGCCGCGACGTCCGCGCGGTAGCCGAGCTTCTCCAGCAGGCGGAGCGCGAGCTTCTGGTTCACGACGTTGTCCTCGGCGAGGAGCACGCGGAGCGGATGGCGCGCCGCGAGGTCCTCGTCCAGCGCGCTGTCGCGGTCCTCGGCGGCAGCGTCGACCGACGCGCCGAGCACGGTCGAGATCGCGCCGTGCAGCGGGGACGCCTTGATCGGCTTCGTCACGACCGCGCCGATGCCCGCCGCCGCCCACCGGGGGTCCGCCGCGACGTCGTGCTGGCTCATGGACGTGGCCATCACCATCGGCATCTGCGGAAACCGCTCGTGGATGCGCGCAGCGAGGTCGAGCCCGTCCATCCCCGGCATCAGCATGTCGAGCACCGCGATGTCGACCGGCCCGTCGGCCGTCGCGGCGAGCGCCTCGTCACCGGAAGCGGCGAGCACCGAGCGCATCCCCCAGGCCCCCAGCAGGGCGCTCATCAGGCGGCGGTTCGTCTCGTTGTCGTCGACCACGAGCGCCCGCCGCCCGTCGAACGAGCCGTCCCGCCGAAGCGCCGTCGGCGTCATGTCGGTCGCGCCGGCCGCGATCGTGACGTGGAACGTGCTCCCCTCCCCGGGCACGCCGGTCGACTCGACCCAGACCGTGCCGCCCATCAGCTCGGCGAGCCGGCGGCTGATCGCGAGCCCCAGCCCGGTTCCCCCGTACCGCCGGCTCGTCGACGCGTCCCCTTGGCTGAACGACTGGAACAGCCGGTCAACGCGGTCGGCCGGGATCCCGATCCCCGTGTCCCGAACGGTGAGCTCGTACTCAACGGCGCCCGCCGTCGACGTCGACCCGACGGCCGTGACCACGATCTCGCCCGCGTCGGTGAACTTCACCGCATTGTTCAGCAGGTTCAGCAGGATCTGCCGCAGCCGGCTGGCGTCGCCGACGGCGGTCTCGGGCGTTCCCGCCGCGATCTCGTACGCGACCTCCAGCCCCTTGCGGGCCGCGACCGGCCCGACGAGGTCGACCACCGACTCGATGCACGCCCGCAGGTCGAACGGCGCCCGTTCGAGGTCCATTCGACCGGCCTCGATCTTCGAGAAGTCGAGGATGTCGTTGATGATCGAGAGCAGCGACTCGCCGCTGTTCGCGATGGTGGCGGCGTAGTCCCGCTGCTCTGCGTCGAGGCCGGTCTCGAGGAGCAGCCCACTCATCCCGATGATCGCGTTCATCGGCGTGCGGATTTCGTGGCTGGTGGCCGCGAGGAACGCGCTCTTGGCGGCGTTCGCCTGCTCGGCCACCTCGCGCGCCTCGTCGGCCTCGCGGAACAGCCGCGCGTTCTCGATCGCGATCGCTGCCTGCTGCGACAGCCCGACCAGGAAGTCGAGGTCGGAGTCCGTGAACGGCCGGTTGCCGGAACGCCAGACCGCCATCATCCCGATCACACGGCCCCGAGCGAGGAGAGGGGCGGCCATGATGCCCTCCTGCGGCACCATGACCTCGCCGGCGATGGGCACCGCCCGGGGGTCGTTCGCCGCGTCGTTCACGGCCTCCGCGACGCCCCGTGCGGCGAGGTCGCCAATGATCCCCTCGCCCGGCCGGATCGCGTCCGCCATGATGGGCTCGGCCAGCTCGCCGACCGCGACGATCGGCACCAGGTTCGTCCCGTCGGGCTGTTCCAGGAAGACCGCGCTCGTATCGGACTCCAACAGCTCGAGCGCCCGCTGCGTGATGCGTTCGAGGACGGTGTCGAGATCGAGCACCCCGCCGATCTCCCGGCCGAGCTCCGCCAGCGCGGACATCTCGGTCGCCCGGCGGCCGGTCTCCCGATACAGGCGGGCGTTGGCGATCCCGACGCCGACGTTCGCCGCGATGGTCGAGAGCAGGCGCGTGTCGCTCTCGCCGAAGCGCCCGGCCTGCCTGGTGCTCTGGACGCTGATGACTCCGATCGCCCGCGACTCCACGAAGATCGGTACGCCCAGGTACGAGAGCGCCGGTGTGCCGACGATCTCGACTCCCTCGAACGACTCGGTCCGATTCAGCAGGAGCGGCTCGCGCATCTGGAGGATCTTCGACGTCAGCCCCTGCCCGTACAGCAGCGGCGACGAGCCGCCCCGTTGCCCCTCCTCGAAGTAGTAGGCGAACTCGATCATGTCGGTCTCCCGGTTGTGGAGGGCGACGTAGACGATGTCCGCGCCGAACAGCGACTGCAGCTGGTCGCCCAGCCGTTCGATCAAGGGATCGAGATCGAGCTGCTCGGCCAGGGCCTGCCCGATGCTGTTGACGATGGCCAGCTCCCCGGCCCGCTGCCTGGTCTCTTCGAACAGTCGGGCGTTCTCGAGGGCGACCGAAAGGCTGCCGGCAATCGTGGAGAGCAGACGCACGTCGGACTCGCTGAAGGCGTGCTCCCGGTCCAGGTTGTGCAGCGACATCACGCCCGTTCCGCGGTTGCCCACGCTCAGCGGAACGAATACCGACGACTTGGACGGCTCACCGGCGATGGCGAGGGGATTGCCCGCTTCCTCGCATCTTCGCTCCATGTCCTCGTTGACGACAACGGGCTCGAGTTTCTCGAGCGCCATCTTCCGGAACCCCATGATGTCGAGGGGCCCGTCGATCAGATGCGCGCCGCGTTCGATCGAGTACGGGAACCAGATCTGCCCGGAGCTCCCGTCGACCACCCCGATGTCGACGGCCTGCGCGTCGAAGATCTCGGCCACGCGCCCCCCGACGAGGTCGTACATCGCCTGCATGTCGAGGTTCTCCACGAGGCCGCGCTGCACGTCGTTGATGAGCGTGAGCTCGGCGCTCCGCTGGCGGGTCTCCTCGAACAGCCGGGCGTTCTCGAGCGCGACGGACAGGCTGCCGGCGATCGTCGTCAGCAGGCGGACGTCGGACTCGCTGAAGGCGTGCTCGCGGTCGACGTTCTGCAACGAGATCCGGCCCGTTGCCTCGCCGCCGACGATGAGCGGCACGAACACGCCCGACTTCGGCTGCTCGCCCTGGATGATGCGACTGCCGATCTCCCGGGCACGCTTGAGCATTCCCTCGTTGATGACGACCGGCTGCCGCGTCTCGATGGCCAGGCCGCCGAAACCCGCGACCGGCGTCGGCTCGTCCGGGAACCGTTCGCCGCGCTCGAGGGTGTAGGGGTAGTGGAGCACGCCGGCCTCGCGGTCGAGCACGCCGATGTCAACGACCTGGGCGTCGAAGATCTCCTGGATGCGGTCGCCGACCAGGTCGTACATCGACTGCATGTCGAGGTTCTCCGCGAGGCCCCCCTGCACGTCGTTGATCAGCGCGAGCTCGGCGTTGCGCTGCCGCGTCTCCTCGAACAGCCGCGCGTTCTCCAGCGCCACCGACAGGCTGCCGGCGAGCGTGGTCAGCAGCCGTACGTCCCCATCGCTGAACGCGTGCTCCCGGTCGAGGTTCTGTAGGGAGATGCGACCGATCGCCTCGCCGCCCACGATGAGGGGGACGTACACGGCCGACTTCGGTGCCTCCCCGGCGACCACGTAGCTGCCCACTTCGGCCGAGCGCTCGGTCATGTGCTCGTTGATCAGGATCGGCTCTCGCGATTCGACGACGAGGGCGCCGAATCCGCTGATCGGCGTCGACTCGTCGGGAAACCGCTTGCCGCGCTCGATCACGTACGGGTACCGAAAGATGTTGGCCTCGCGGTCGACGATGGCAATGGTCACGACCTGAGCGTCGAAGATCTGGTGGATCCGGTCGCCGACGAGCTCGTACATGGCATGCATGTCGAGGTTCTGGGCCAATCCGCGCTGGACGTCGTTGATCAGCGCCAGCTCCGCGTTGCGCTGCCGGGTCTCCTCGAACAGCCGCGCGTTTTCGAGAGCCACGCTCAAGCTGCCGGAGAGCGTGGTCAGGAGGCGGACGTCCGCCTCGCTGAACGCATGCTCGCGGTCGATGTTCTGCAGCGAGATCACGCCGGTGGCCTGCCCGCCGGCCACCAGCGGGACGAACGCGGCGGACTTCGGCACCTCGCCCTGGATGTTGACGCCCCCGAGCTCGGCCGTCCGCGCCTCGAACGCGGACTCGATCAACAGCGGTTCGCGCGTCTCGAGCACGTGATGCGTCGGGCCGGCGACGTTCTCGATCGGCTCGTTGGGCAGGCGGGCGCCCCGCTCGATGGCGTAGGGGAATCGGATCAGGTCTGCGCTGCGGTCGTGGACCGCGATGAAGATGACTTGCGCGTCGAATATCTCGTGGAGCCGATCCCCGGCGAGGTCGTACATCGTCTGCATGTCGAGGTTCTCCGCCAACCCGCGCTGGACGTCGTTGATCAGCGCCAGCTCCGCGTTCCGCTGCCGGGTCTCCTCGAAAAGCCGCGCATTCTCGAGCGCGACGGAGAGGCTGCCCGCAAGCGTGACGAGCAGGCGGACATCCGCTTCGGAGAACGCGTGCTCGCGGTCGATGTTCTGCAACGAGACGACGCCCGTCGCCCGGTCCCCGACCACCAGCGGAACGAACACGATCGACTTCGGCGCCTCGCCGACGATCACCGGGTTGCCGACCTCGGCCGCCCGGGCCATCACGTCCTCGTTTGCCACGTAGGGTTCGCGCGTCTCGACCACCACCCGCCGGAACCCGAAGAGCTCGATGGGGTCCGTCTCGAGGCGCTCCCCCAGCTCGACGGCGTAGCGGAAGTGGATCAGTCCCGATGTCGAGTCGAGCGTCGCGATGTCCACGACCTGGGCGTCGAAGAGCTCCTGGATCCGGTCGCCGACGAGGTCGTACATCGTCTGCATGTCGAGGTTCTCCGCGAGGCCCCGCTGCACGTCGTTGATCAGCGCGAGCTCGGCGCTCCGCTGCCGGGTCTCCTCGAACAGCCGCGCGTTCTCGAGCGCCACGGAGAGGCTCCCGGCGATGGTCGTCAGCAGGCGCACGTCCGCGTCGCTGAACGCGTGCTCCCGGTCGATGTTCTGCAGCGACATGAGGCCGGTGACCCGGTCGCCGACGAGCAGCGGCACGAACACGGCGGACTTCGGCGTCTCCCCCGAGAGCACCTGGGGCTGGCCGGCCTCGATGCTGCGCTCGACCAGGCGGTCGTTGATCACGACCGGCTGATGCGTCTCCACCACGATGCGACGGTGGCCGATCAGCTCGATCGGTTGTTCCTCCAGGCGGATGCCGCGCTCGATGACGTACGGGAAGTGGATGAGGTTCGTCGATGGGTCGAGCACCGCGATGTCCACGACCTGGGCGTCGAAGATCTCCTGGATGCGGTCGCCGACCAGGTCGTACATGGCCTGCATCTCGAGGTTCTCCGCGAGCCCGGCCTGGACGTCGTTGACGAGGGCCAGCTCGGCACTCCGCTGGCGGGTCTCTTCGAACAGCCGAGCGTTCTCGAGTGCAACGGAGAGGCTGCCCGCAAGCGTGACGAGCAGGCGGACGTCCGCTTCGGAGAACGCGTGCTCGCGGTCGATGTTCTGCAACGAGATCACGCCCGTGGCCTTGTCGCCGACGACGAGTGGAACGAACACGAACGACTTTGCCGCCTCGCCCTGGATCGCGCTCGGCTGGTGCGACTCCGCGAGCGCTCTCGCGGCGTCCTCGTTCACGACCATCGGCTCGCGGCGCTCGAGCACGCTCTTGCGGACGCCGATCACCTCGATCGGCTCGTCGGGGAACCGGACGCCGCGTTCGATCGTGTACGGGAAGTGGATCAGCCCCGACGCTCCGTCCACGATGCCGATGTCCACGACCTGCGCGTCGAAGATCTCCTGGATTCGGTCGCCGACGAGGTCGTACATCGACTGCATGTCGAGGTTCGCCGCGAGTCCCTGCTGGACGTCCGTGATGAGCGCGAGCTCGGCGTTGCGCTGACGTGTTTCGTCGATCAGCCGTGTCCGTTCGAGCGCGGCCGCGATGTGCCGGCCGACGAACGTCAGCAGCTCCTTGTCGGCCTCGCTGTGCTGGCGGTCCTCGCGGTAGCTCTGGACGACGACGGCGCCGAGGGTCCTGCCCTCGGACTGCAGCGGGACGCCGAGCCAGGAGACCGACGGCATGCCGAGCCGCACGATCCGGCCTTCGTCCGCGAGCTGCTGCCAGTCCGCCTCCGTCATCAACAGGGGGGTGCCGAGCCGGAACATGTGCGCCGTCACGCCGGCCGCGTCCCCGATCCCGAACGGCTCCCACTTGGTGGGGTCGGGGATGTCGGTGTCGGCTTCGTCGACGTAGTACGGGAAGTTGATCCGCTCCCGTTCGTCGTCGTAGAGCGCGATGTACAGGTTGTCCGCGTACATGAGCTCGCGAAGGATCGAGTGGATCGTGGTGTAGAAGTCCTGCAGGTCCCGCGCCGCGCTCGCGGTCTCGGCGATGCGGTACAGCGCGGCCTGGACGTGCTCGGCCCGGTCGCGTTCGGCCTCGGCGGCCTCGAGCTCGGCCACCCGGTCGCGGAGCGCCCGGAGCTCGCCGGCGCCTGTCCCGGCGCCTTCGGTCGTGTCGGCCGTCTCGGTCACGACGGACCTCCGGCGTTCGGCTCCGCGGTCCACAGCTTGAGCCGCGACTGCTTCCCCCGGATCTCGAACTCGTCCACGAACGTGATCCCGTCGGTCGAGCCGGCCATGTTCGTCCTGGTCTGGTCGGCGAGCAGGATCGTGTTTCCGGTCTCCTTGGTGAGCTGCTCGATGCGGGCTGCCGTGTTCACCGTGTCGCCGATGACCGCGTAGTCGAACCGCCGCTGTGACCCCAGCGTCCCGGACATGATGCGCCCCGAGTTCAGCCCGATCCCCATGCCGAACCCCTCGCCGATGCCCTCGCCGCGCACCCATTCGTTGAAGCCGGCCAGCCTCGGCCCGGCCACGTCCCGAGCGCATGCGACGGCGCGGTCGGCGTGGTCGATGCTCTCGATGGGCGCGCCGAACACCGCCATCAACCCGTCGCCGAGGAAGTCGACCAGGGTGCCGCCGTGGTCGAGCACGGCATCGCCCATCGTCCCCTGGAACCGCCCGAGCACGGCGACGACCTGTTCGACCGGCAGCGTCTCCGCCAGCGTCGTGAACCCGCGCAGGTCCACGAACATCACCGTCGCCCACAGCCGCACGGCCTTGATCGCCGGCTCGCCGGCACTCTGCGCGAGCATCTCGGCCGCGATCGGCTCCGGCAGGAACCTGGTGAACACATCGCGGACGCGCTCCTGTTCGAGGTCCTGCAGGCGCTTGCGGTTGAGTCCGGCACCGATCCGCGCCCGCAGGATCACCGGGTCGAACGGCTTCGGGAGGAAGTCCTCGGCGCCGGTCTCGATGCAGCGGACGATGCTCTCCGAGTCGTCGACGCCCGAGATCATGATCACCGGGATGTGACGGAGGTCGGGGTCGGCCTTCATCCGGGCCAGCACCTCGATCCCGTCCAGCCCGGGCATCACCACGTCGAGCAGGACGACGTCGGGGCGTTCGGCCTCGAGGGCCGACAGCGCCGCGAACCCGTTGTCGACCGCCGTCGTCCGGTGGCCGTCGCTCTCCAGGTTCTTCTGGAGCAGGCGGCGATTGAGGACGTCGTCGTCGACGATCAGGATGTGGCCGAGCTGCATCCGGTCTCCCGCGTGCGGCCGGGCGGGATGCCGCGGACCGGGCGCCGCGGACCCCCCCGGTGGTGGAGCATCCGAGTGTTTCAGACGGACGGCCGATTGGGCAACAGTTCGGCGGAGCGCGACGAGGCGCGTGCTATCGTCCGGCGCCGGAGCCTGCCGACCCGGGCCGGCGGACCAGCGGCAACATGCGACGAACCAGGCGCCCATTCGGACACCTCGCGGCGGCCTTCGCGCTGGTCGGCGCGTTCGGGATCCCGGGGCTGCTGGTTCCGGCGCCGCGGATCGCACGGGCCGACGAGGCGTCCGCGCACGTCGAGGCGCAGGACGACTTCTACCAGCAGGAGTTCGTCCGGATCCCCGTCGGCGGGACCGTGTCCTGGTCGAACACCGGCCGGAACCCCCACAACGTGATCGCGGACGACGGCTCGTTCACGTCGGCAACGCTCGCGCCGGGGTCAGGGACGTTCAGCGCGACGTTCGCCCACGCCGGTGCGTTCCGCTACTCCTGCTCGTTCCACGGGGGCAAGGGCGGGATCGGCATGAGCGGGATCGTGCTGGTCGGCGACGCCGCGGTGCCCGGCAGCACGTCCGGGGTCGGGCCCGGCCGGGAGACGCCGCCGGAGACGCCGGGGCCGACGATCCGCGTGCCGCAGGACCAGCCGACGATCCAGCGGGGCGTCGACGCGGCGCAGCCCGGTTCGCTCGTCCTGATCTCGCCGGGCGTATACCGCGAGGCCGTCCTGGTCACGAAGCCGTTCCTCACGATCCGCGGCCTCGACCGCAACTCGGTGATCCTCGACGGCGGGTTCCACATGCCGAACGGCATCCACGTGATCGAGGCCGACGGCGTCGCCGTCGAGAACATGACCGCCCGCCACTACCTCGCCAACGGGTTCTACTGGTCGAGCGTCAACGGGTACCGCGGCTCGTACCTGACCGCGTACGACGACGGCGACTACGGAATCTACTCGTTCAACTCCCGGTACGGGCAGTTCGATCACTCGTACGCGAGCGGCCACCCGGACTCGGGGTTCTACATCGGGCAGTGCCAACCGTGCGACGCGGTGATCAGCGACGTCCTGGCCGAGCACAACGCGCTCGGGTACAGCGGAACGAACGCCGGCGGCAACCTCCGGATCGTCAACAGCGAGTGGCGCGACAACATGGCCGGGATCGTGCCGAACACGCTCGACTCCGAATTGCTTGCGCCGCAACGCAACGTGCTGATCGCCGGGAACTACGTCCACGACAACAACGACGAGAGTGCCCCGGCCAAGTCCGACGAGTACGCGGCCTTCGGCAACGGGATCGTCGTGGCCGGCGGGAGCGACGACACCGTCGTGAACAATCTCGTCGAGGACCAGCGGACCTACGGGATCGCCGTGCTGCCGAATCTCGACAAGCGACTGTGGACGTCGTCCGGCGTGGAGGTGCGCGACAACACCGTCCGGCGGTCGGGGCGGGCCGACCTCGCCCTCGGCGCGCCGGCCGCCGAGCACGACTGCTTCCAGGGGAACGACTTCGACACGAGCTCGCCGCCGGCGATCCAGCTCTTCTACGGGTGCGGCGCGAAGCTCGGCGCCATCGGCGGCGGCGACCTCGCGCCGACGGTCGGGTCGCTGGTGCGGTTCCTCCAGGGCGACAGCGGGAACTACCCGCACGGCGACTGGAAGACCCAGCCGGCGCCGCCGGTGCAGCGGCAGATGCCGTTCGCGGCCGTCGCGCCGGAGAACCCCGCGATCCCCGAGCGGCTCAACCCGGGGCAGTTCCACATCCGCGACGCCCGAGGACTCCGGGTGCGGTCCGACGGGCACGACGTCTCGCAGGAGGTCACCGTCATGGGGATCCCGATCGCCACCTCGTGGTGGGGCCTGTTGATCGGCGTGTACGGCTACGTGCTGCCGCTCATCTTGATCGCCGCGTGGGTGACGATCGCGCTGTGGGACCTGCTACGTCAGGATTCCGTGTCGCAGGGGCGCAAGCTCGCCTGGATGGCGGGCATCCTGCTCGTGCCGTTCCTCGGGCCGATCCTGTACTTCGCGTTCGGCCGCTCGCCGATCCCCGCCGCGCAGCGCCTGATGCTGGTCGCCGGCGGGCTGGGCGTCTACCTGGCGTTCGCGGTCGTGGGCGCGCTGCTGGCTGGCTGACGAATCCGGCCCGCGGTCAGGCGTCGCCGTGATCGTGCTCGTCGTGATCGTGGTCAGCGTGGTCGTGCTCGCCGTGCTCGTGGCCTGCGTCGCCATCGGCT
>DATLUW010000879.1:0-3219 GCA_035577825.1 Actinomycetota bacterium
CCCACGGGCGCTGCCGGTCGAGCACTTCCAGACGCGCCGTGCACACGACGAGCAGGGGCACCGCAGTCGCGTGTTCCGACACGTGCTGCACGAACGCCAGGGTTCCGGGATCGGCGAGGTGGAGGTCCTCGAACACCAGCACCATCGGGTGCGTCGCCGCCACTGCTTCGAGAAACCGCAGCCACGCGGGGAACGACACGCTCCAGGCGACCGGACGGGGCTCCTCCGGCATGAGGCCGGCGAGCGGCGCCACCAGCGCGCCCACCCGGCGGGCCTCCTCCTCGTCCGGCAGGACCGTGCGGAGCGTCACGTCGAGCTTCTCCGAGGCCGCCCGGACGTCATCCGACTCGAGGATGCCGGCCTGCCCCTTCACGACCTCCCCGACCGCCCACAGCGTGACCCCGGGATCGCCGCCGAGCGACCGTCCCTGCCGCCAGTAGACGAGCTCGGGCCGCGCGTCGAGCACGTTCCAGAACTCGGACAGCAGCCGCGACTTCCCGGTGCCGGCCGCCCCCACGACCGTCACGACGTGGGGCGAGGACTCGATCAGGACCCGCGTGTATACGTCGGTGAGGAGCGCGAGCTCGTGGCCCCTTCCGATGAACGGCGTCGGGATGTTCAGCTCGATGTCGACGCCGAACCGCCCCCGTGCGGCTTGGGCCTCCCGGACCAGCGGATGGCCGGCGAGCACGAACTCGAACAGGTCCCGCGCCTCGTCGTAGGTCGCGTCGTCGACCACCACGATCCCGACGCCGGCGTCGTCGTCGGGCGCGAGGCCGGCGGCCGCGCGTACCGCATCCGCGGGAACCTCCATCTCCGGCGAGTCCAGCCCGACCGTTGCCGGCACGGCCGCGAGTGGGTAGGTGCCCGTGTGCACGCCGGCCCGCGCGGCGATCCGGGGCCGCCCCAGGTCCTGGATCGCGTCGCGCACGCGGAGCGCCGCCCGCACCGCGCGTTCCGTGGCGTCGGACCGCGCCACCGGCGCGCCGAACACCCCCACGGCGAGGTGGTCGCCGGGATCGGGGAACGCCCCGCCCAGCCGCCGGATCTCACGCCGGGCCAGCGCGCCGGCCGCGTCGACGTCGCCGGCGTCGGGCGCGCGGCCCCCGCCGCTCGCCGGGTCGAACCCGTGCAGGTCGACCACCAGCACGGAGATCTTCCGGTCGGCGGGCGTGGCCACGAGCGGGCTCCCGCACACGCTGCACCGGGCGGCACCGGGCGGGTTGTCCTCGCCGCACCTGGCGCATCGGGGCATCCGCGAAGTGTACGGGCGGCCCCGGTGCGCCCGCGAGCCCTCGACAGGCCCGCGGGCGGCGTCAGGACGACAGGGCGGTCGCCTCCGCGAGCAGCTGGTCGGCCTCCTCGACGAGCCGGACCGCTCCCAGGCCGGACACGATCTCCCGTCCGGAATGGAGGAACCGCAGCGATTCCTCGAGGCGGCCCAGGGCGATCAGCGCCCGCCCCTGTCCCAGGAACGCATGGCCCCGCTCGAGGAGGTGGTCGTAGCTTTCCCAGATCGCGCTCGCCCGGCGATGGTGCTCGAGGGCAAGGGCGTGGTCGCTATCCGCCTCTGCGATCGTCGCGCGGAAGGACTCCTTGAGGCCGGCGATGCGGGCGCCCATCTCGATCACGATCCGATCCGTCAGCGCCCGGGCGCGTTCGACCGCGCCGCCTCGCGCCAGGACGCGGATGCCCTCGAACAGGAAGTCGGGTCCCCAGGCCGGGAGCTCCCGGTCCTCGACCTCCGCCATGAGCTCCAAGGCCTCGTCGCGGTGCCCCTGCTGATCCTCGACGAATGCGGCGGCCGTCAGCGCGGGGACGAGGATCTGGGGGTCCTGGATGCGCCGCGCCCGCACCAACATGTCGGGAGTCTCCGCGGCGGCCTCGGCGAGACGCCCGCGGAGGGCGAGGACGCGAATGCGGAACGGGATCGGGAGGACGCTCGCCTGGCTCGTCCAGTTGTCACGGCGGACGACCTCCTCGGTCACCTCGATGACGCGATCCCACTCGCCCAGGTCGAACAGGGCCCACGGCGTCTGGCCCATCGCCCACGTCGCGTGCCCGCGGAGTCCACGTCGTTCGGCGTAGTCGATCGCATCCCCGTACGCTTGCAGCGCCTCAGCCGGCCCGACGTACTCCCAGAGCGCATCGCCGAGATTGACGTACGCCGCGGGCGCCTCCGACAGGCCGAGCTCGATGCTGATCCGGACGGCCTCCCGGAGGTCGTCGATCCCACCCTCGCTGTCACCGAGCTCCTGGCGAGCCGCACCTCGGAACTGCAGGGCCCGGGTGCTCGCGTCGGTCATTTCGAACCGCTCGCCCAGCTCGAGGGCCTTCTCCGCGTACTCGAGGCAGCGGGCGGAGGCCCCCTCGAGCATGAGGTTGCCGGCGTAGCTCGTGTATGCGCTCACGAGCTCGCGGCTCGGTGGCCGGCGTTCCAGGGCCGCGATGAGCTCCGTCAGGACGGAGGACACCCTCGCGGTCTCCCCGAGCTGCCGCAGGATCATCGCCCACACGAGCGTGGCCTCCGCCGCGCCGGCCTCGTCGCCGGCGGCCCCGAGCAGATGGATGGCCTGTTCGGCCATGCCCGCGGACTCATGGAACTCGCCACGGCGCATCTGCAACCTTGCGAGCAGGGCCAGCGACGGTCCGCGCTCGTCCTCCGGCGCGATCTCCACCGCCTCCCTCGCGAACTCCGCAGCACGGCCGTGGTCGAGGGGCATGGCCCGTTCGGCCGCGAGGAGCAGGATCCGCTGCAGCGACCTCTCGAGGTCCCGGGCGTCGGCTCCGGACGTTCGGCCGGCGGCCCGGGCGAGGTCGAGCGCGATCCGGTAGTGGTGGACGAGCAGCTCGGCGAAGTCGCCGACCCGTTCCCCAGCCATCGACTCGATCCACTCGGCGGCCGCCCGGTGGCGGAGCATCCTCGCCGGGCGGGGGAGCTGTCCGTACGTCACGTCCCGGACGATCGCGTGCCAGAACGCGTATTCGGCCTGGCCGTCCACGGAGGAACGTCGGGCCGGCCGGATCAGCTCGGTCCGGGCAAGATCGTGCAGGCCGTCGCGGACGTGGCGCTCGTCCCGGCCACCGAGGGCGGCGACGGCTCCCGACCAGAACACCTTCCCCACCACGGACGCGTCCTGGATCATCGCCTTGCGGTCCGGGGGCAGGGCGTCGAGGCGCGCGGCGATGATGGCCTGGACGTTGTCCGGAACCGGGACG
>DATLUW010000880.1:0-2623 GCA_035577825.1 Actinomycetota bacterium
GAACCGAGCCGCGCAGCCGCTCCACATCCCCGGTCGTATACGGCCGCTCGACCCCCCGCCACCGGTCGACCCCGGGGTCCGAGCCGTTCGAGCCCATCGAGCCGTTCGAGCCCATCGAGCCGATCGAGCCCATCGCCCTCCTCCTATTCGTTGTCGTGGTCGCGCTCGCAGAACTCGGGGCAGGTGCACTCGGCGAGTGCGGCTGTCGGCACCGAGGCCGTTTCCGGATACGAAATGGTGCGTTTTCGGATCCTAGAACGGCGAATATAGCGACTAATGCGCTGATATCTGGTCATGTTGGATCCAATATTGCACAAACATGGATCCAGGTAAACCTTGGAGACCGGACGACGCCGCTCCGTAGAATGGGCCTGTGGAGCCGCTTTACAGCCCCGAAGGCGTCGAAGAGCGCTGGCAGAAGACCTGGGAGGAGGAGGGGCTGTACAACGCGGACCCCGATCCGAGCAGGGAGAGCTTCGCGATCGCGCACCCGCCCCCGAACGTCACAGGCGACCTCCATCTGGGGCACGCGCTCCAGCTCTCGCTGGCCGACACGATCGTCCGCACCCGCCGGATGCAGGGCTTCAACGTCCTGTTCCAGCCGGGGTACGACCACGCGGGGATCTCCACCCAGAACGCGGTCGAGAAGCACCTCGCCGCCCAAGGGAAGTCACGGCAGGACCTGGGCCGGGAGGCGTTCGTGCAGCTCGTCTGGGAGTGGCTGCACGAGTACGGCGGAAAGATCATGTTCCAGTTCCGGCGGATCGGCGCCTCGCTCGACTATCGCCGCGAGCGCTTCACGATGGACGACGCCTACGTCCGCGCGGTGATGCGCTTCTTCGTGCACCTGTGGGAGAAGGGCTGGATCTACCGGGCGAACCGGATCGTCAACTGGTGCCCGTTCCACCTGACGTCGCTCTCCGATCTCGAGCTGGCGCACCACGACGTCGACGACGCCCTCAGCTACGTTCGCTACCCGCTGGCGGACGGGGAGGGGCACATCACCATCGCCACCGCGCGGCCGGCGACGATTCCCGCGGACATCGCGGTGGCCGTGCATCCCGACGACGAGCGCTACCGGGAGCTGGTTGGGCGTGAGGTGATCGTCCCGTGGGTCGAGCGGCGCGTGCCGGTGATCGCCGACGAGCGGGTCGAGATCGACTTCGGCACGGGCGCGCTCAAGGTCACGCCGGGCCACGACGCCAAGGACTACGAGATCGGCCGGGACCACGACCTGCCCGAGCTGACCGTGATCGGGCCGGACGGGCGGATGAACGCCGAGGCCGGCGCGGAGCTCGAAGGGCTGGCCCAGGAGGAGGCCGACGAGCGGATCCTCGACTGGCTGCGCGAGCGCGGGCAGCTCGAGAAGCGCGAGGCCTACCGCCACACCGTCGCGCTCTGCGATCGATGCAAGACCCGGATAGAGCCGCTGATCTCACCCCAGTGGTGGTGCTCGATGGAGGAGCTGAAGAAGCCGGCCCTGGCCGCGCTGCGCGAAGGCCGTGTCCGCTTCCACCCGGAGTCACAGCACCGATTCGCGATCTCGTCACTCGAGGAGGCGCCCGACTGGAACATCTCCCGTCAGATCTGGTGGGGCCATCAGCTCCCGCTCTGGGAGTGCCCGGACGGCCACGTCACCGTCCAGGAGGACGAGCCGTCCGCCTGCGCCGAGTGCGGCTCGGCCGCGCTCACCCGCAGCGACGATGTGCTCGACACCTGGTTCTCGTCGGCGCTCTGGCCCTTCGCGACGCTCGGCTGGCCTGACGACACCGATGACCTGCGGACGTTCTATCCCGGTGACCTCAACACGACCGCGCGGGACATCATCCGGCTCTGGGAGAACCGGATGATCTTCGCCGGCCTCGAGCTGATGGGCGACGTCCCCTTCCGGAACGTGGTCATCCACTCGCTCGTCCATGCACCGACCGGTGGGCGGATGTCCAAGAGCCTGGGCACAGGCATGAACCCGCTGGCCCTGATCGACCGGTACGGCTCGGACGCGACGCGCTACGGCTTGATGAAGATGGCTTCGTCCCAGGACGTCGCGTTCTCGGAGGGCGCGATCGAGGAGGGGCGCAAGCTCGCGAACAAGCTCTGGAACGCAAGTCGCCTGCTGCTGGGCGCAGCAGGAGACGAGGTGGAGGAGAGGCCCACGTCTCTGGAGGAGCAGTGGATCCTCGCGCGTCTGTCGCAGTCCCAACGACGAGTCGAGGAATATCTCGGCGAGTTCGACTTCGCCCATCTGGTCGGCGAGCTGTACCACCTGACCTTCGACGACTTCTGCGACTGGTACGCGGAGGCGATCAAACCGCGGCTCTACGGCGGCGATGCCGACGCCCGCGCCACCGCGCTCGCCGCGCTCGAGCGGCTGCTGAAGCTGCTCCATCCGGTGATGCCCCACGTCACCGAGGAGATCTGGACGAGCCTGCCCGGCCGCAAGACCCGCCTGATCGTCGCGCCGTGGCCGGAGGCGGGCGACCCGGCCGAGTCCGGCGCGCTCGACCGCGTGAAGGAGGCGGCGACGACGTTCCGCCGCGCCGGCGTCTCGGCGCCGCTCGAGGGAGACGAGAAGCGGATCTTCGACGCGGTCGTCAAGCCGGAGCGCGCACGGGCGAACGGCGAC
>DATLUW010000881.1:0-2720 GCA_035577825.1 Actinomycetota bacterium
TACCGCGGTCAGGTCCAGGAGGAGGCGACAGGCCAGCTCACCGCCAACGTCTTCGTGGGAGCGCTGACCCAGAACGCCATCACCATCGAGGCGCCCTTCATCGGCACGCTGCTCGCGCCGCGCGCGACGGTGAACCTCGCCACCGTCGGTGCGCCTGGCCACCGCGGCGCCTTCTTCGGGAAGACCGTCGAGGTCCGGCCCGACACGAAGGTCACCCACTACCCATTCCCCTCCACGCTGATCACCGACGTGACCGTGAACAAGACGACGGTGTGTGAGAACGAACCGGTCGTGGTGCAGGTCCGCACGCAGTCGCTGTCCGGCAGCGCCACCGATCAGCAGCCGCAGGTGACCATCAACGGTCAGCCGGGCGCCAAACGAAATTTACAGTTCCTGGGCACCGGCGATCGCACGGTCTTCGTCGCCGCCTTCCAGGGCGGCGTCGCCGAGCGGCGCAAGATCACCATCCACATCGTCTCTTGTGCACAGGCGCTGCCGCGCGTGGTTGTCGCGCCCACGCTGCGACCTTACGAAGTCGAGCTGACGGTGACGAACGCCGATGCCTTCACGGGCACGGGGCTCCACTACGTGTGGACCTTCGGTGACGGACAGACGGCCGACACGCAGTTCCCGAGCGTCGTGCACTCGTACGAGGGCGCCCTCGACGCGCGCCGCGGGTTCCTGGAGTTCGAGGCCACGGTGACCGTGAAGCGGACCGGCGTGTCCGACGCCGCGGTCAAGAAGACGGTCGCGATACCGAACCTCTACGCCCAGATGGCGTCGCGCGGCTTCGTGCGACCGCCCATCACCAACAGCGATCGCCTCGCGCGCGTCGACAAGGCGCTGCAGGGGCAGGTGTCGATCCGGAACGTGGAGACCGCCGCCATCCAGCTCACCGCCAAGCAGATCGAGCGCCACTTCTGCGATCCCGACCTGAACCCCACGCTGGATCCGGCAACGACGATCGCCGTCAGCGTGGCCGCCGGGCAGACGTTCACGGAGCAGGTCCGCCTGGAGGCCGCGCAGTTCGGCAGCAACGTCTGCGGCGTGAGCGTGCACTACACCGGCCGCACCGCCGACAACCTCGTGGTGCGCGCCTCGGCGCACTTCGAAACGCCGGCCCGCTCGCTGTTCGAGACACCGGTCACAAGCGCGGAGCTCAAAACGCTGCTCAACCAGGTCACCTCCGGCGGCATGACGGCGGATCCCAACCGGGTGACGTTCGAGGAGCTGCGGCGCCTGAAGCTCCAGAATCGGATCAGCGCGGTGCCCGCTACCGGCGACGTCGTGTTCAACGCGCTCGACTCGTCGGGCGAGGTGATCGGCCACGTCTGCGATCCGGAAGAGACGCCGCCCGTCCCCGGCGTCACGTGCGCCACCACGGACGAGTGGACGATCACGCCCCCACTGGTGCGCAACGCTCAGAAGGGCGACCTGATGATCGTCGCCGCGTGCGAGACCGTCGGGAAATTGCTGCGCAAGGTGTCGCCGAGGCAGGTCTACTCGCACGAGGGGATCATGACCCGGAACTACTTCGCCCTCGCCGAGTCGACCTTCGCCGAGGGCCGAGCGCTCATCACCATTGAGGGAATCGGCGACATCATCAACGAGGACAAGCTCAAGTTCGGCTGGCCGGGCGCCATCCGCGGCTCGATCAACGAAGTCTTCGGCGATCACCCGGTCGTCGATCCTGAGGGGCGACTGCAGCTTCTCCACACGTTCCGACCGGAGCCGGTCCAGTGCGCCGACGACGCCACGCCGAGCCCGCCGCTCGTCATCCGGCCGCCCATCGGATCCGACGCCGCGATCCGTCCGTCCTTACGCGCGGCGGCGGACTTCGCGAAGACCGTGGAGACGCACTACCGGTTCTTCGGCTTCTCACAGGGCAACATCGCCTTCGACGGGGCCAACAACTTCTCCGGCGGAAACTTCCGCTCGCCGAGCGGCGAGCCGCCTACCGTGTCGACGAGCTTCCTCTGGTTCTCGCTCAAGTCGAGCGGCGTGACCCTGGAGGGGACCGTCGGCGAGAACTACTTCCGGCCGAACCCCATCTCGGGAAACCTGAACGAGGTCGACGACGGGGCGCAGCCCCCGCGGTCGGCCGGCATCACCGACGGCCTCTACCTGTACACAGCCAGCGAACGGCGCGCGGGGGCGGACTTCATCTTCTCCGACACGCACGACCGGGTGAGCGAGCTGCAGAACGCCAAGGTGGTTCCCACTTTCGGCACCGTCGTCGGGCCCATGGTCGTCGAGGTCGCGGACTTCATCGCCCAACAGGCGGACGAGATCGCGGCGCAGTTCACCAACTGCTTCGGGTCCGACAAGTGCGGCGCGGACGGGGCCCGGAAGCTGATCGACGACCCCGGCCACCCGGGCCAGAAGATCTCGGTCGTCAACCACGACTTCGAGAACGTGGGCGAAGGGACCGCGGTCAGCCCGGACAACTTCCTGTTCTGGGACACGACCGCCTACGGCGACTGGGAGCCGGTGCACTACGTCTCGGGCGAGGCGCGCCGCGTCTCGCGCTGGGCGGCGGCGGCCGACACCAGCTCGATCTCCGGGACGGTGCGGCTCGAGGACGGTACGCTGGTGGCGGACGCGCTGGTCACGGCGGCCGGCCAGGAGACCGCCACCGCGGCGGACGGCACCTACTCGTTCCCGGCCGTGCCCGCGACGGCGGCGCCCGGCATCCGCTACGAGGTGCGCGGCCGCAAGGA
>DATLUW010000882.1:0-2912 GCA_035577825.1 Actinomycetota bacterium
AGGCGGCCGCGAGCGACGTGGCCGACGTCCCGGCCGTGTCCTGGAAGCACACGCTGACGCTCGACAGGGTCGGGGTGACCGAGCCGCTGCTCGTCGACAGGAACGCCTCGTACTTCAGGTAGCGGAAGCCGTTGAACTGACTCAGGGTCGCGCCGCTGGTCGTGAAGAACGTATTGGCGGTCCCGTCGGGGCCCACGAAGTTGAAGGGCCCGTACTGAGAGTTGCTCGCCGCGACCTGGAACTTGACCGACGTGCCCGCGGGCTGGGTCGCCGTGAACGACAGCGTCGTCCACTGCGGCGTCCGCCCTGCCGACGGGTTCGCATCCTTCAGCGACGAGACGTAGGTGCCGGTGCTCGCGAAGCCCGGGTTGATGTACGTGACGAAGTTGAGGTCGCGCCCCCCGACGGTCGTGTCGGCCGCCCAGGTAGAGCCGCTGTTCGAAGACGTGACGAACTGCCCGTTCGTGTAAGGGTTCGTGTTGCTGAATCCCGTTGTCGCGCAGCTGCACGTGTACGCGTACGTCCCGGTCCGAGCCGCGACGGCACGGAAGATGAACGCATACCGCGTGCCCGCCGTAACCGAGACGGGGGTCGCGAAGGTCACCGTCTTGAGCCCGCCGGCCCCGCCGTCGTTGAAGCCCGGGAGCGTCGCCGACCCGAGGTCGCCACCGGTCGGGACGAGGTTGCCGCCGACGTTCGCCGTGTTACGGATCGAGATCGTGATGTCGGGGTTCGTCCCGCTGCAGCTCGCGCAAAACAGCTCGACGTCCACGCGCTTCAGCTGTCCAGAGACGGTCGGCGTGAAGGTCTGTCCAGCCCACGCCGTGTTGTTGAAACCGAAGCCGGTCGGGCTGACGTTGCTGTTCTTCGCGTCCGTGTTGTCCGGGTTCGCGAGCACGACGCTGCCCGGGTTCGAGACGAGGTCGCAGTTGGTCGGATTGCCGCGCTGGAACGTCGACTGCGTGTTGTCGGTGAAGCAGCCGCTCTGCGCCGACGCGCTGAGCGCGAAGTTCCGCGTCGCCGAGCCACCGTCCGGCACCGGGATCGTCGAGGCCAACCCAGGGTCGAAGCCGGCCTTGCTCGCGGCCAGGGAGGGATACGTCCCCGCCGGAACCGTGAAGGAGTAGTTCCCGCTCCCGTCGGTCGTCGTCGTCCGGCTGCCGAGCGCGACCGTCGCGCCGGCGATCGGGCTCGTGCCGTCCGTGACCGTCCCCGAGAGGGTGCCGTTGCCGACCGTCGTGCAGCTCGGGTAGTGGAACGAGCCGATGCGCGTCTGGTCGTTGAGGCCGGTGGTCGCGTAGTACTCGCCGGTCATCCAGAACTCGCAGCCGTTCGGGTCGAGCGCCATCCCGGAGTAGTCGCCCCAACGGATGCAGGCCGAGCTGCCGCAGTTGCCGCTCTGCGAGCCGGTGCCGTTGATCAAGGTCTGCTCGGTCTGGCCAAGCGTGTTCACCGGGTCGCCCACGAGACGGCCGGCGTACTTGACCTGTGGGTTCGTGGTCGAGTTCGACTTCGTGTAGCCGATCGCCATGTCGCCGACGCGGTCGACGGCCAGGCTTGGCATGAAGCGGAAGAACGTGTTCGCGCCCTCGGGGTCGAACGTTTGGCCCTGGACGACGTTGGCGGCGACGGTGCCGCCGGTGACGTTCGCCTGGTACCAGCGGATCGACGCGTTGCCGCCGGTCGTCGCGTTACAGGTTGTGTTGTTCGCGCTGACGTTGCGCTGGACGGTGTGGTCGACCCAGAGCGACTCGGCGCCGCCGATGTTCGAGTACTGGGCCTGGGCCATCGCGCGGATTGCCAGTACGTCAGCCGCGTTCGCGGTCGTCGATGCGCTCGCCGGCGTCGCGTTCGGCCAGCAGTTGGGCGCGAGCTGCGTCTGCGCGCCCGTGAACGTCGACGTGGACGGCTTGTCCCAGTCGACGTGGAACTTGTAGATCGAGAGCGCGTTCAGGAACTGCTCGGTCGAGACGAAGTACTCGCTCGAGCCGGCGGCGGGCGTGCCCGCCTGGAGGCGCGCGTTCGCCGGGATGACCGTGAAGTCCGACGTGTCGCCGGCGAAGTCGATCACCTGCGGGCTCGGAGCCCCGGCGTACATCTGCTGCTTGTTGAGCGCCCAGACGTGGTAGCCCTGGTACGACCCGCCTGCCGAATAGCCGAACAGGTTCGCCGACATGTAGATCCCGTCCGGCCACACGCCGAACTTCGGGTAGTCGTTGAGGGCGCCCGGGGCGGCGATCGAGTAGAAGTTCCAGCCGCCATTCACAGGATCGCCGGTCTTTGAGACGGCGAAGCACTGGAACGAGCCCGGCGGGTTCACGACGTTCCCGCTCGCGTCGAGCTTGAACGCGAAGTCGGTGATAAACCAACGGTCCTCGAAGCTGTCGTAGAGGACGACCGGGTCGCCGAAGTTGTTCGTGTCGCACAGGTTCCCGAAGTTGCCCTGGCTCATGAACGCGTTGAAGGTGAACGCCGCGACGCGGTTGCCGTTCGACTTGTCGTAGATGCCGATGGACGTGTTCACCGTCTGGATGTAGTACGTCGGGCCCACGTCGCCGTTCTCGTCCGGCGGGTGGCCGGCGCCCCAGTTCGCGAAGTCGAGTCCGTCGAAGCTGGAGTCGGGAACAGGAGCCGCCGCGGCGATCATCTGGCTCTTCTTGATCACTCTCGGCAGCTGCGGCGCGACACGGGCGGGATTCTCGAGCGCCTCGGCGGCCCGGGTGCCCTCAAGCGCGTAGCCGGGAGCCGTGCGCTCGGGACGCTCCTTCTTGACGACCGTGCTCTTGAGCTTGCGGACGTCGAACACCTTCGAGTGGGCCGCCTTGAGATGAAGCTGCTGCGGGCGGGACCGCTTGACGGCCTTGGGCAGGTGCCCGCGCACGGCCGTTCGCGCGCGCACCGATCCCTTTGAC
>DATLUW010000883.1:0-2484 GCA_035577825.1 Actinomycetota bacterium
CGACCATCGCCCACCGCATGTCCTCGGGCCGGAGCATCGGGTAGAACCGCATCGCCGACCGCGCCATGTCCTCGAGCTCCGCCATCGCCTCGACGCCCGCGTACCCGCCCCCCACGAACACGAACGTCAGCGCCCGCCGCCGTTCGGGGTCGCTCGTCTCGGCGGCCACCTCCAGGCAGGACAGAACCCGGTTCCGGAGGTAGATCGCCTCCGTCAGCGTCTTGAACCCGACGCCGTGCTCGGCCAGGCCGGGGATCGGCAGGATGCGGGAGCGAGACCCCGCGGTCAGGACCACGACGTCGTACGGCAGCTCTGAAGTGCTCCCGTCCGCGAGCCGAACCACGGCCTTCCGGTCCTCGTGGTCCAGCCGTTCGACCTCGCCGGCCACGAACCGCGTCTTCTTCAGCACCTGGCGGAGCGGGACGACGACGTGGCGGGGTTCGATGTTCCCGGCCGCCGCCTCCGGCAGGAAGGGCTGGTACTGCATGAAGTTCTCCGGGTTGACGAGCGTGAGCTCGATGCCACGACCTCGCTGCAGCCGCCGCCCGACCAGCATGCCCGCGTACCCCCCGCCGACGACGAGGACGCGTGTGCCCCTCACCAGGAGAACGTCGGCGGGGAGGGGATCTTGCCGAGCGCCCGCCGGGCCAGCGTCCGCGCGGCGTACGCGCCGCCCGTGACGAACCGAATGGCCGGGCCGAACGTGCCCGCGACGGCCGCCCCGACGAGGTGCAGGCGGGGCACGGAGGACTCCATCCCGCCGCGGATGACGACCGTGTTCACCTTGGACAACGCGAACCCCCCTGCTCGCCCCCGGTCCTCCCCGGTCGCGCGAAGCCCCCCGAGGATAGGCGCGTCGCCCCCGGCGGCCAACCCCTCAGCGGCTGAGCGCCTCCAGCGCGGCCGGAAGCTCCTCCAGGGAGCGCACCGCGGCGTCGGGCACCGCGAGCTGCTCCGCACTCGGCGTCGACGGCGCCTCGCCGCGCAGCACCCACACCGCGCGCATTCCCGCCCGCTGTGCCGGCAGGACGTCGTAGTCGAGCCGGTCCCCCGCCATGGCCGAACGCGACGGCTCGGCCCCGGCCACCGACAGGGCGTGTTCGAAGATGCGGGGGTCGGGCTTCTCGTACCCGAGGTCCCCCGACACGGCCCACACTGCGAAGTACGGCGCCAGCCCGTCGCGCTCGAGCGCCGCGCGCACCGAGGCCTGCTGGTTGGCCACCACTCCGAGCCGATACCGCTCGGCCAGCGTCGCCACCGCCGGCAGGACGTCCGGATAGAGCGAGTCCGGCCGGTACGCCCAGCGCTTCGAGGCCAGGCGGGTCACCTCGCGGACGTCCGCCCCGTCGCCGAGGAACCGCCGCGTCAGCCGGCCCTTGAACGACCCGTGCTGTTCGGCGCGGCAGCGCGAGTATTCGGCCTCGTACTCGTCGTCGCCGAACGCCGCCCCGAGCTCGCGCAGGGCGTCGCGGATCGCCAGCCGGTACGGCTCGTCCGAGTAGATCGGGCCCCCGACGTCGAGGAACACCCAGTCCAGCCTCACGCCGGGCGTGAGGCTACTCCCCGCCGGGCGAACCGAGCGCCCCGGCCACGAGGGACGAACCGCGGGAGCCGGCGGCGTGCTCCGGGCTCGCAGCTACCGGCCGGCCGCGGCCTTCAGGCGGGCGAACGCATCGGGTTCGGTGGTCACCGTCCCGAGCGTGATCGGCTCGTCGGCGCGGCCGTGGAAGTCGCTCGCGCCGGTCGGCACCACGCCGAGCCGGCCGGCCATCTCCCGGTACCTCGCCCGCATCTCGGGCGTGTGGTCGGGGTGGTCGGCCTCGAGCCCGGCCATGCCGCCCGCCGCCATCGCCTCGATGAGCTCGTCCGGGACGGATCGCTGGCTCGCCCACATGCCCGGATGCGCCAGCACGCAGACGCCGCCGGCCTCGCCGATCAACGCCAGCGCGTCGAGCGGGTGCAGGGCGTGCTTCTGCACGTCCGCGCGGCCGCCGTCGGCGATCAGCTCCTCCGTGAACGCGTCTTTCTCGGTCTCGACCACGCCGGCCTCGACGAGCGCCCGGGCGATGTGCGGCCGGACGATGTTCTTCCCGCCGGAGATCTCGCGGACGCGCTCGAAGGAGATCGGATAGCCGAGCGCCTGGAGCTTCTCGACCATCAGCTCGCCACGGCGGAACCGGTCGTCACGCAGGCGCTGCAGCTCGGCAACGAACTCGGGGTGCGCGGGGTCCGCGTAGTACGCCAGCACGTGGATGCTCGAGCCCTCGTACGTCGCCGAGAACTCGACGCCGGGGACGAGCTCGATCCCGGCATCCGCGGCGGCGGCGTCGGCTTCGCCGAGGCCGTCGGTGGTGTCGTGGTCGGTCAGCGCGAGCACCCCCAGGTCGCGCTCGCGAGCGAGCGCGACCAGGTCCGTCGGCGAGTAGGTGCCGTCGGACGCCGTGGAGTGCGCGTGGAGGTCGATCCCGGCCATGGAGCGCGACA